>JBDTWS010000020.1:0-32019 GCA_040006575.1 Betaproteobacteria bacterium | reverse complement strand
CCGAAAAAATCTTGATGATCTTGTTCTGGTTGATGTTGATGAAACCGACCGTGGCATCCATCAGGAAGTTGATCTTGTCGAACAGGAATGCCGTGTGGCCGTCGAGCGATTCGATGTCGCGCAAAATCTGCCGCGCTTCCTCGGCCTGGTCGGCTTCCAGTAATTTCTGCCGCATCAGGAATGACACTGCACGGCGGGTGTCCATCACATTGCGGCGGATGCGACCGTTCAAGTCTTCCTCGATTGCCACGCGCGCCAGTATGTTGGCCGCTTCCACGTCGGTCATGCGCGTGGTCAACACGCTGCGGCTGATTTTCTCGAGCCCGGCGTACACGCTTTCCAGCGCATCGGCGGAGTATTCGGCATCGGTCGCGTACAGGTCCAGCAACACTTCGCGTGCGTCCTCGATGTAGCCGGGACGCGTGCGCGCGCGCATGCGCACCAGGCGGAACACCGGCAGGTCTTCCAGGTGCAGTGACAGGAGCGAATTGTTTTTCAGGATGAACGCGACCGGCACGTTGCGCGAATCGTCTTCGTTCAGTTCGAGCAGGAAATCCGAGCGCAGGTGCAGTTCACCATTCTCGCCTTCGAAGAATCGCGCGCTGGTCTCAAGGTCCTGCATGGTTTCGAGCGAGGGCAATTCCAGGTCGAACAGGGCCTTGATCCATTCGCGCTCGGTGTCGGTGGGCGAGACCAGGTCGATCCAGATCGGTTCGGAATTTTTCAGGTCGTCGAGCGACTCGACGTGCAGCTGGTTCAGCCGGCGATTATTGAGGACGAAAACATTCAGCATGGGCGCACCCCTCGGGAGTTGCGCGATTGTAGTCAGGCAGCGGCGCAAAGGCCAGCGAAATATCCGGGCGCCGAATGTACTGGAGGCGAGCGGAACGGGGCCACGAGCGAAGACTAAGGCTGGCCGAGGAACACGTAGAAAATGCTGTTGCGGTTCTTGGTGCGGCCGTAACCCAGATAGAGCGGGCCGATCAGTGTGTCGACACCGAGGAAGGCACCGTAGGAATTCAGTGTAGGGGCATCGGCCAGCGTGTCCTGGTTCCCCGCAACCCGCGCATATTCCGCCGTCAATCCGGCGTACATATTGCGGCCGAAGGTGTTGTCGAAGAGGCCGATGCGGCGGCGGTACGTCAGCCGTCCAAAAGTGATCTTGGGCTGGTTGATTTCGCCGGGACGATATCCGGACAATTGCTGGAAACCACCGAGCGTGAATGAATTGGTTCCGTCCAGCCCGCCATCGCCGATGGGCCTGCCATGCCGCAGCGCCAACGAGAAGGTGTTCTGGCCAAACGAAATATTGTCCTGGTAATTCACTTCAGCCTTGCGGTACTCCCTGCTGGACTTCAGCGACTTCAGGCTCGAATAGTAATCAAGCTGCAGCACGCGGCCCTCGCGTGGAAAATTCGAATCATCCAGGCTGTCGTAAACGAACTTGGCGCGCGCGCCGCCTTCGTCGACGCGCTCGCTGGGAACTGTCGCCGGGCCGATGCTGATTTCGCGAAGGTTGCTCGATTGCAGGATACCGACGCGCATGATGGAATTGCGGCTCAGGTCGAATCCCAGGTCCAGTGTTTTGGCGTTGGTGGAAACCTGCAGCTGGGCGGTGCGTTGCACGCCATTGAATGAGTCGATCGGTCGCTTTGCATACTCGATGCCGGGCGAAAGGCTGATGGCGTTGAGAAATCCGCTGGCGCCCAGCGGCTGGAAAAACTGCGACGCAAAGCGGCGATCGCGACCCAGCTGGAAATCGTTGCGCCATTCGGCGCCATAGGCGTTCACCTGGGTGCGAAGGTATCGCATCAGCAGGTTGAAACGGCCCTCGCCCTCAGTGTCGGCTGCCAGCGTGAGTCCGAAACGCAGGTAGTTCGGCCCCCACTGTTTTTCGCGCGCATCGACATTGAGAACGTTCTTGCCGCCCTCATCGATCAGGCTGTAATTAATGCGCTCGAAATAGCCGGTGCCAAAGGCGCGACTGATGCCGATGTTGATTTTCTTGAAGTCGATCGGTTCATCGGCCTTCACACCCAGGGTGCGCTTGAGTTCATCGGGATTAGCCCGTTCGAGGCCCGTGACGCGAATCTCATCGAGTTTTTGATGGGTATCCGGCGGCTGCGTTGCGCGCGCCAGCTGTGAGGCGCGCAGCGCTGCGTAGTCTTCGGGCGAAAGGCTGATGCGCTTCAATTGCTCCGCCATGCCGCGCGTGGTCGCCGCACCAATGGTAATGGCATCACCCACCAGCGAAAAATCAGTGGAACCGATCGTCTCCAGTGGCGGCGAGATGAGGAAATCATCCCGGGTCATCGACTCGATCGAGGTGCGCACGTTTTGCTCGGTCAGGATGTTCACCATCTGCAGCGACACGCCCACCAGCGTCTGGATGTCGCTTTTTTTCAACAGCGGCGTGCCGATATTGACGACGATGACAACGTCCGCGCCCATCTGCCGCGCGACATCCACCGGCAGGTTGCGCGTCAGGCCGCCGTCCAGGAAGATCTGGTCGCCGATCTGGTACGGCGCGATGGCGCCCGGCACCGACATCGACGCGCGCATCACGTCGGTCAGGCGGCCGCGGTCGAACACGGTCATGCGGCCGGTCTCGGCATTGGTCGCCACGGCACGAAACGGAATCGGCAGGTCGTCGAAGATCACGCCGGGCGAAACACTGCGCGTAATCTGGCTGAAAAGAATATCGAATTTCTGGCCGGAAATGGCGCCGGGTGGCAAACGCAGGCTGCCGTCCTTGACGCCGAGTTCCAGTCTCAGCAGCCGGCTCTGGTCCTCTTCCTTGCGCAGGAAGCTGCGGTCGCTGCGCGGCGATTCATCGCTCAGCAGCCGCTCCCAGTCCTCGCTAAGCAGGCGGTCTTCCAATTCCCTCGCGCTCGTTCCCGATGCGTAAGCGGCGCCCACCAGCGCCCCCATGCTGGAACCCGCGATGTAATCGAT
The DNA here is from genome assembly GCA_040006575.1 of Betaproteobacteria bacterium. Classification (GTDB taxonomy): domain Bacteria; phylum Pseudomonadota; class Gammaproteobacteria; order Burkholderiales; family Usitatibacteraceae; genus UKL13-2. The sequence continues at coordinate 29,064 of JBDTWS010000020.1, read as the reverse complement.
CGGTACCCGCAGTTCTTCGAGCACCTTGATGATGCCGACATGGGCGGCGCCACGTGCGCCACCGCCGGATAGCACCAGGCCTACCTTGGGCCGCGATTTAGTGACAGGGGGCGATATGGGCGATATGGGCGCTTCAGGCGATGAAACCGGGATAGCCGGGGTCGCCGTGGCGGGCGTGCCTTGTGCGGGTTGGCAAATGGCCGCCGGCGCGAACAGCGCAGGCGCGGCCAAGAGGAGATATATGAAAAATGCCCGTGGAAAAATCACGGGCGTATTGTAGCGCGACCCGGCGCTGAAACCCGCCGCGCATCGTGCCGGATATCGGCAAGTTGCATCCGGCTATGCGGCAGGTAGCGTGACTAACGGCTCTCCCATTTCGGCGGCGGCACGCGTCCTGCGTTACGCTGGAGCAGGGACCTTTGCCGGCGTTTGCGGGGTGATGCGAAACCAGGCCGCATACAGCGCCGGCAGGAATAGCAGCGTCAGCAACGTGGCCACAAACAGCCCACCCATGATAGCGACGGCCATCGGCCCGAAGAAATCGGAGCGCGTCAGCGGAATCATGGCGAGGATTGCAGCCAGCGCGGTCAGTGCGATGGGTCGCAATCGTCGCACCGTGGCATCGGTGATCGCGGCGAACGGCGAATGGCCAGCGGCGATGTCCTGCTCGATCTGGTCAATCAGGATGACCGAATTGCGCATGATCATGCCGAATAGCGCGATGGTGCCCAGCATGGCGACAAATCCGAACGGCTTGTTGAACAGCAGCAACGCCATCGCCACGCCGATCAGGCCCAGTGGTGCGGTCAGTACCACAAGGATCACGCGCTGGAAGCTCAGCAACTGGATCATCAGCACCGTGAACACCACACCCAGGAACAGCGGCATGCCGGCGTTAATCGATGCCTGGCCCTTGGCGCTTTCCTCGACAGCGCCGCCGACATCGATACGGTAGCCGGTCGGCATTTTGGCGCGAATCGGCTGCAGCAGCAGGTTCACCTGGTTCGTGACCGTGGCGGGTTGCAGGCCCACCTGGTAAATATCGGCACGCACGGTGATCGTCGGCAGCCGGTCGCGACGCCAGATAACGCCATCTTCAAATTCGTAACGGACCTTGGCGATCTGCGTCAGCGGAACGGCGCGGCCGGTGCGGGTCGGTACGTTGAGGCTTTCGAGGAGATGCAGTTTTGCGCGTTCGTCGTCGGGACCGCGAATCAGCACTTCCACCAGCTTGTCACGCTCGCGATACAGCGTTGCCTGCACGCCATTAAGCGAAGTGTTGATAAAGCTCGCCAGCTCCTGCGACGACACACCCAGCAGGCGCGCCTTGTCCTGGTCAACATCGAGCTTCACCACTTTCGAGCGTTCATCCCAGTCGAACTGCACGTTGGCGAGGCCGGGATTGGTGCGCATCGCGTCGGCCACTTGCGTGGCAATACTGCGCAGTGTCGGAATATCTTCGCCCGAGACGCGGAACTGCACCGGGAAACCGACCGGCGGGCCGTTCTGCAATTCAAGGACGCGCGTGCGGATTTCGGTGAAATCGGTGTCGAACAACTTGATCAGGCGCGCGCGCAATTCGTTCCTGGCGACGACGCTGTTGGTGGTCACGACGAATTGCGCAAAGCTCGCTGCCGGCAACTGCTGGTCCAGCGGAAAATAAAAACGCGTGCTGCCGGTGCCGACGTAACTCACGTAATTGTCGAACAGGTCTTTTTGTCCGTCGAGGTACTTCTCCATCTTCTTGACCTGCGCTTCAGTGGCCTGGAACGACGAGCCCTCGGGCAGCTTCAGGTCCACCAGCAACTCAACACGGGTGGATGACGGGAAGAATTGCTGCTGCACGAACTTGAACGCAAAGAGCGAGCCTGCGAACAGCAACACGGTCACTGCAATCACGGTCTTGCGATGGGTCACGCACCACGACACGGTTTTGCGGAATCGCTGGTAGAAGGGCGTGTTGTAAACGTCATGCTCACCATGCACGGCGGGATCGTGCGCGTCGTCATGGCTGCCGGCCTCTTCAGCGGGCGCCATGCGCGTGGCCAGCCGTTTGCCGATCATCGGGATCTTTGAAATCCAGCCCGCAACGCGGCGCGTGCGGGGCGTGATCACCGGCTTGCCGTTGCGGTACGCGGGCAGGAAGTGGTAGCCGAGGTAGGGAATGAAGATCACCGCCGCAAACCACGAAATAATGAGTGCCAGCGAAGTCACCTGGAAAATCGATCGCGTGTATTCGCCGGTGCCCGATTTGGCGGTGGCGATGGGCAGGAAACCCGCCACCGTGACCAGCGTGCCGGTCAACATCGGGAACGCGGTAGATGTATACGCGAAGCTGGCCGCCTTGCTGCGGTCCCAGCCCTGTTCCATCTTGATGGCCATCATTTCGACCGCGATGATCGCGTCGTCCACAAGCAAGCCAAGTCCCAGGATGAGCGCACCCAGTGAAATCTTGTGCAGGCCCACATCGAGCAGGTACATGAAGAAGAACGTCAGCGACAGCACCAGCGGAATCGACAGCGCCACCACGAAACCGGTGCGCAGGCCGAGGCTGAAAAAAGTCACGGCTAAAACAATGACGACCGCTTCGGCCAGTGAGCGCACAAACTCGCGCACACTGCTGGCGACAGCCTTGGGCTGGTCGTTGACGCGATGCAGCTCGAGTCCGATGGGCAGTGTTTCCTCGATGCGCGCCAGCGTGACGTCGAGATTTTTTCCCAGCTCGATGATGTCGCCGCCCTGGCGCATGGAAACACCCAGCCCCAGCGCCTCGCGGCCGAGAAAGCGCATCTTGGTGAAGGGAGGATCGGCGAAACCGCGCTTCACATGGGCGATGTCGCCGATCTTGAATACGCGATTGTTGGCACGAATGGTGAAATTGCGGATGGCGTCCACGCTGTCGAAAGCACCGCTGGCGCGCACAAAAATCTTGTCGGTCGCGGTTTCGAATGCGCCGCCGGGTGAGACGGCGTTCTGCGCCTGCATGGCGGCGACTATGGTGGCGCCGTCGATGCCCAGTGTTGCAAGCTTGACGTTAGACAGTTCGATGAAAATCTTTTCATCCTGCTCACCGATGATGTCCACCTTGGCAACGTCGGGCAGGCGCAACATTTCGCGGCGCACGCGATCGGCGAAAATCTTCTTGTCGGCATAGCTGTAGCCTTCGCCGGTGATGGCGAAAATATTGCCGAAGGTGTCGCCGAATTCGTCATTGAAGGCGGGGCCGATCACGCCGGGCGGCAGTGTGCTGCGGATGTCGCCCACGCGCTTGCGCACCTGGTATTGCGTTTCAGGAACGGCCGCTGCAGGCGCCGCATCGTTGATGGCAAAAAATATCAGTGATTCGCCGGGACGCGAATAACTGCGGATGTAATTGACGTTGGGAACTTCCTGCAGTTTCCGTTCAAGGCGTTCGGTGACCTGCTGGTCCACTTCCGCCGCGGAAGCGCCGGGCCAGATGGTGCGGATGGTCATGAATTTGAACGTGAAGGGCGGGTCTTCCGATTGCCCGAGGCGGCCATACGCAAACACGCCCATGAAGCCCATCACCAGGATCATGTACAGCACCAGTGGCTGGTGCTTCAGCGCCCATTCGGAGAGGTTGAAATTTTTCATCGAGTTGCTCTAGTAGCCGAAGCGGCCGAAGAAACCGGTGGCGACTTTGGGATGTGCGCTCGGGTTGTGAGAGTCCTCCGTTGGCGCGTGTGCGACTTTTCCGTCACCCGTGACTTGCGGATCGGTGATCGGTTTCACTACTTCACCTTCGCGCAGTTTATGTACGCCGGCCGCGACGATGACATCGCCCGACTTGATGCCGCCCTTGATCAGCGCCGCATTCTCACGGTACTGCACGACGGTGACCGGTTTCAGGCTGACCTTGCCGTCGGCGGCGATTTGCCACACGCCGGTCGTGTTGCCTTTGACATATAGCGCAGACAGCGGGACGGCCAGCGTTTCTGCGTCGTTGGTGCCGATAAAAACGGCAAAGGCGCTCATGCCGAGCTGGATATTTTCGTCGGCACCCTGGATGGAGAGTCGTACCAGATACGTGCGCGTAACCTGGTCTGCCGCGCCGCTCACTTCACGCACTTTCGCAGGGTAATATTTGTCCGGTTGAGAGGAGGTGGCGATGCGCAAATCGCGGGTCGGCACGGCGGCAGAGCCGAGTTTCCGGAAATCACCGATCTTCGATTCCGGTGCGCTGATCAGCAATTCTTTTTCCGCCGGATTGGCGATGCGCATCACCGATTGGCCCGGGGCAACAACCTGTCCGGCTTCTACCATCACCTGCGTGACGACGCCATCCTGTTCGGCGGTCAGCGTTGCGTAACCGGCCTGGTTGGACGACACATTCGATTGCGCCTTTGCTGAATCGAGGCGCGCCTTGGCAGCATTGGCGACGTTGAGTTTCTGGTCCAGTGCCGACTGGCTGACGAAACCCTTGTTGAAAAGATCGTTGAAACGCTTGTATTCAGCGTCGGCGTAAGTCGCCTCGGTTTGCGCGGCCTTGACACCGGCAACGGCCGATTCGGCGCCGAGCTTTACATCCAGCGGATCCAGCTGCGCCAGTGCCTGGCCACGGTGCACGATGGCGCCTTGTTCAACCAGGCGCTTGACCATTTTTCCGCCGATGCGAAACGCGTGGTCGGCTTCGTGGCGGGCGCGAATCTCACCGGGGTAGACATCGGCATCCACGCCGGAATTCGACGTAACCTTGTAAGCCAGCGCAGGCCTGACCGTGGCCGCGACTTCGGCCGGTTTGCTGCACCCGCCGAGTACACCAGCCGCCAGCAGCACAATCGCGGTCGCGGAAGTTAAAGGGTTGTTGTAGAGGGATTTTTTGGAAGAAATGACCGGCGAGTTCATGTTGGGAGTCCGAAGGATGACAACAAGATATAACTGACTGGTCGGTAAGTTACATCAATGTTTGAGGTACGTCAACTTCGTTTTCATGACTTGAAACTCTAGCACCAGAGCGACTGGCAGGGCATTTATGGCTGGAAACGCCCGTATTTTAAGGACTTTCAACTTTAGCCAGGATGGCTCAATCCTGGTTGGAGCGGGAATTCCATCCTTTCGCACGCTCAACCGCGCGGCCCCACTCACGCATTTTGGTTGCTGCCGATTCGCGCGTCGCAACTGGTGCAAACACACGGTCCTGTTCCCACAGCGAGGCAATTTCAGCCGGGGAATCCCAGAACTCCACCGCCAGTCCCGCGAGGTAGGCGGCCCCCAGCGCCGTCGTCTCGGTGATCTTCGGGCGGATGACATTCACGCCGACTAGATCGGCCTGGAACTGCATCAGCAGGTTGTTGACGCTGGCGCCACCATCCACGCGCAATTCCTTCAGCGGCAGGCCCGCGTCTTCTCGCATGGCGTCGGCCAATTCAGCACTTTGATAGGCAATGGCATCGAGCGCGGCGCGCGCAATGTGGGCGCGCGTGCTTCCACGCGTGAGGCCGAGAATGGTTCCGCGAGCGTCGGGATCCCAGTGCGGTGCGCCCAACCCGGCGAATGCCGGGACCAGGTAAACGCCACCTGTGTCCGGCACCGACGCGGCCAGCGCTTCGATCTCGTTCGAGTGCTTGATGATTTGCAGCCCGTCACGCAACCATTGCACGGCCGCGCCACCGATGAACACGCTGCCTTCCAGTGCGTAATGCGTCTGGCCGGCAAATTTTTCACCCAGCCGCCATGCGACAGTCGAGATGAGTCGATGGCGTGACACCACGGGACGCACGCCGGTATTCATCAGCATGAAGCATCCGGTCCCGTAGGTATTCTTGGCCATGCCGGGCGCGTAGCACGCCTGGCCGAACAGGGCGGCCTGCTGGTCGCCGGCGATGCCTGCAACGGGAATACCGCGCGGCAATCCTTCACAGGAAGTCTCGCCGACCACTTCGCTGGAACTGACGATTTTGGGCAACACGTTGCGCGGTATGTCCAGTAGCGCCAGCAGTTCTTCATCCCACTGCAAGGTGTGAATATTGAATAGCAGGGTGCGCGACGCGTTTGACACATCCGTGGCATGGACATTGCCTGCGGTCAGTTTGAATATGAGCCAGCTATCGATCGTGCCGAATGCCAATTCACCTCTCGCAGCCCGGTCGCGCGCGTGCTGAACATGATCCAGCAACCACTTGAGTTTGGTGCCGGAAAAATAGGCGTCCACGACCAGCCCGGTTTTTTCACGGATGCGGCCGGCGTGTCCTTGTGCGGTAAGCGTTTCGCAAAATTCCGCCGTGCGGCGGTCCTGCCAGACAATGGCCGGCGCCAGCGGTTCGCCGGTGGCGCGGTCCCACAACACCGTCGTTTCGCGCTGGTTGGTAATGCCGATGGCCGTGATGTCCGTGGCAGATGCGGCAATGGCGTCGGCGGCGACCTGGCGTTGTGCCAGCCATATTTCATTGGCGTCGTGTTCCACCCAGCCCGGTTTCGGAAAGTGCTGGGTGAATTCCTGTTGCGCCTGCGCGAGGATCGCACCCTGGTGGTCGAACACCAGTGCGCGTGAGCTGGTCGTACCCTGATCGAGGGCGAGAATGGCTTTCATGGTCCCGGAAAAAGAAGATGGGCTGACAGGGCTGGTTTCAGTGCTGTAAAATGTGAACAGATTCAAACATGACGCAACGTAATACTTTTTCCGGCACCGGCCGGCACTGCCCCCGCACTGAGCAGCGCGGATTGGCGAGGGCTGCAGCAGGGTCGCAAACTGGCGGTAACGGGCGATTGGTGATAAAAATTCGCTTGCATCCCCGGATGCCTGCGTGATTGACGGTCCAGGCGCGGACCGGAGCACAGCCAGGCGCCCATGTTCGGCGGCACTTTGCGTCACATCAGCATATTGCACAAAATAACGCACAAAATGTTTTACCGGAGAATACATGGGACTGCTCGACGACCTTAAAAAAGAGGCCGACACCCTCAAAAATCAGGAAGCGGAGCGCTCGCAGTCGATCAAGGCGAATGCGGCCGCAGTGGATCGCGCGCTGCGCAAGACGTTCCAGTACATGTACGAGCTGTTCAAGCAGCTCAATGTGGTGAAGCCCGCCTGCGCGCGCACCTACGACCTGCTGACGGTGGGAAAGATCGACGGCCTGGTCCAGTCCGACTATCGCATCGAATTCCGCACCTCGCAGCGCGACAACAAGGAACACTACGAAAACCTGACGATCACCTTCAAGCGCAGCAAGCCTGAACAGCTGACGGTAAAACGTGAAGCCGAAAATATCGAACGTTTCCGCGACCTGCTGTGGCAGAACAACATGCGCTTCACGTCGGAGCCGTTCCGCAACGAACGCCGCGTCATCATCATGGAAGTATTCAAGATCAATTGCGACGTGATCTGCGGTGCGGAAATCGTCGGCGACTACGAAAGCGGCGCGATCCGTTTCAAGCTGAAAAACGTCGAGGATTTCGGTCCCACCGTTTATACGGTGGAACCAGACACGGTTAACGACCAGTCGCTGGAAGAACTGGCGAAACTGTTCATCGGCAAGGAATCGAATTTCAAGGCATTCAATCGCCGCCCCGCGTTCAACCCCAGCTCCACCGGGCAATTCGCGCGTACGCAGCCAAAAACGCCCCTGTACATGCCAAACCCCACGCCGGAACCGCGCGAGGAAGACGAGAAGAAGAGTGGTTTGTTCGGCTCGCTGAAATCGGTATTCAAGAAACCGGAATAATTTTCAGGGCGAAAAAAAGCCGCGTCGTTGACGCGGCTTTTTTATTTTGCATTTACGGTTTTTGCGACCGCTGCCGTTTATTTCTTCGCCTGCAGCGCCGCTATTCGCGCTTCGATCGGCGGATGTGTCGAGAACAGCGCCATGAAACCCGGCTTGTCGCTGATGCCCGAGGCCGCCATGCTCTTCGGCAGTTCACCCGGTTCCACGCCGCCCAGGCGGGCCAGTGCGCGCATCATCGGCTGCGGTGTGCCCATCAATGACGAAGCACCTGCATCGGCACGGAACTCACGCTGGCGCGAGAACCACGCGACGATCATGGACGCCAGCAGGCCAAACACGATCTGGCAGGCTATATCGGTCACGTAGTAACCGATGCCCGGACCGTTACGATCGTTTTTCAATACGACGCGGTCGACAAAATAACCCACCACTTTCGACAGGAATACCACGAAGGTATTGACCACGCCCTGGATCAGCGTGAGGGTGACCATGTCGCCATTGACGATGTGAGCCACTTCATGGGCGAGGACGGCTTCGACTTCCTCCTTCGTCATCGATTCCAGCAAGCCCGTCGAAACAGCGACCAGCGAGGAATTCTTGAACGCACCGGTTGCGAATGCATTTGGCTCGCCTTCGTAAACGGCGACTTCCGGCATGCCGATATTGCCTTTTCCGGCCAGGCGGCGAACCGTTTCAACCAGCCAGCGCTCGGTCTCGTTCTGCGGGGCATCGATGACTCTGGCACCGGTGCTCCATTTGGCCATCGGCTTGGAAATCAGCAGAGAGAAAATCGAGCCTGCGAAGCCAACCACGGCCGAGAACGCCAGCAGCATCGGCAGGTTCAGGCCGTTCGCTGTCAGGAACCGGTTGATGCCGAGCGCACTGGTGATGACACCCAGCACCACCATGACAGCCAGGTTGGTCACCAGGAAAAGAAATACACGTTTCATAAAGCAGTCTCCGTGAGAGTTACGGCAAGCGCGAATTGTACCGCCTGACAATAGTCGGACGTTTTGCCGCCGTTATCCCAAAATCGGGGCGGTGGGCGGGAATTCAATGTAAGACAGTCGTCAGCGCTCGGGTTTTCGTCGCACGCGGTCGGCAAACATTCCGCCGCCAATCAGTGCGGCGGAAATGGTCCAGAACACCGGCGCCATCCCCAGCGCCGCCCCCAGTGCGCCGAACATCAGCGGCATGACTGTCTGGCTGCAGTTGATGAGCGTGGTACGCAGCCCCAGCGCCTCACCCGCGCGACCGACCGGGGCCGACTCATGCAACAGCGTGAGCACCATCGGCTGGGGTGCGCCCAGGCCCAGGCCCAGTACGAACATCAGCGCCATCAGCGTGCCGACGTTGTTCGCGAACGCCAGCAGGAAAAAGCTGGCGCCGGCGATGAACAGCGACGCCATCAGCATTGCCCACGGCCGCACGCGATTAATGAAGAACGGTGTGGCGAGGCGAACCGTGAATGTTGCCGCAGCGAACGTACCCATGACGATCCCGATTTCGGAGGCCGACAGTCCGATGCGCACGCCATACACAGGAATGGCGAAACCATAAACATCCCACGCCACCGTGAGCACTGTCATGGTGAGAAACAATTCGCGCAGCTTAACGTCGCGCAACAGGTCGAACACATCGCCGGTGGCCACGTCGTGCGGTCGCGGGCGCGGCGCCGGGAAAGGAATCTGTTTCAGCGACAGCGCAGCAATGGGCAGCAGTGTGAATACCGCCAGTAGCAGGAACGCCGAGCGATGACCGAAGTTGTCGATGCCGACACCGGAAAGAATGGGGGCCACGAATGAGGATGTCGAAAATCCCAGCGAGACATAGCTGAAATTGACGGCGCGGTCCTCCGGCGCAGACATCTCGCCGACCGCGTGATAAGCCGAGACATTGATCAGCATGAACGACACGCCGACGATGACGCTGGTTGCGTAAAGAACGGTCAACCCCGGAAACAGGAACGGCAGGATGGCGCCTGCGCCGACACCGATTGAACCCACCAGCATCGGCCGCTCCATGCCGATGCGATCCACCCAGCGCCCTGCGGTGACCGACAGCAGCGCCGGCAACAGCGCGTACATCGCGATCAGGATGCCGACGGTGAGGGCGGACGCGCCCTGGTTAATGGCATACAGCGTGACCGTGACGCGGCTGCCGTTGAAGGCAACGTGATCGAGCACCATGAGAATGATGATGAGGGGCAGGGGCCGCATGGGTGATTGTTTTCCGGAAGTCACGGGGCAGGAGTGGAGGCGGGCGGGGATAGGGTGTTTGTCCTTCGCGACATGGCCAGTGCCACGCCCACCGAGGTAATGACAATACCCGCAATGGAAAGCGCGGTGGGCACGACATTGAAGACCAGGTACTCCATCGCCACGGCGAACACCGGCGGCAGGTACATCATGCTGGTGACGCGGGTGGCCTCACCGCGGCGCATGAGCGTGTGCAGCGCATTTACGCCGAGGATTGAAGCAAAGATGACCAGGAATGCGATCGAGCCCAGTAGCGGCCAGGACCATTGGACTTTCGCGTCTTCAAAAATAAACGCCAGCGGCAGTATCGCGACCAGTGACACGGCAAACTGGATCAGCGCACCGCTGCGCAAATCGACGGTGGGGCAGAATCGCCGCTGGTACAACGTGCCTGCTGTCAGCGCAACGAGGCCCGTCACGACGGCAACCAGACTGCCCGCAGTCACTGCGCGCACATCGATTTTGTGCCAGACGATCAGCGCGACACCGGCGAAGCCCAGCGCAATGCCGACCCATTGCAGTCGGCGCGGACGTTCGCCAAACCAGGCGATGGCGATCATTGCTGTCGCCAGCGGCTGCAGCGCAAGGATCACCGCTGCTATGCCGGCCGGCATGCCGAGGTATTGCGCGTAATGGCTGCCGGATAGATGCACCGCATGCATCAAGAGTCCCGCGACAATGATGTGCATCCATTGCGATTGCGTTTGCGGCCATGCCGGTTTCAGCCAGGCCACCAGCGGAATGAGGCACAGCAGCCCGAACGCAAAGCGCAGCGCGAGAAAGGTAAACGGTGCTGCGTACTGGATGCCGATCTTGGTCGCAATGAATCCCGAGCCCCAGATGGTGACGAAGTACCAGGCCAGCAGCGCGTCGCTGCGATGATGCTGAGGTGTTGCGCTCATGGAGAGAAATTGAGGAAGCAAACTCGAGCAAAGACGGACGTCACAGGGCAAAAATGGCCTGTGAGCTGCGCCGGTGCTGGAGTTTCAGTTATCGTTTTCGTTTTTCCGCAAACTTCGACACGGATTTCATGTTTGCTTCTGGCGATCCTCGATGATCATGCGGCTCGCGCGTTCGGCAATCATGATGGTGGGTGAATTGGTGTTGCCGGACGTGATCGTCGGCATGATCGACGCATCGACGACACGCAAATTATCCACGCCATGTACCCTGAGGCGCGCATCGACGACGGCGCCCGGATCACTCGCCGGTCCCATCTTGCAGGTTCCCACGGGATGGAAAATGGTGGTGCCGATATCGCCTGCGGCATGCGCCAGCGATTCATCACTCTGGTACGACGGGCCGGGCATGAATTCCTGCGGATGATATTTCGCCAGCGCGGGTGCGGCGCTGATCTTCCTCGCCAGTTTCAGCGAATCTACCGCCACCTGCCGGTCGCCTGCGGTGGCCAGGTAATTGGGCTGGATGACCGGCGGTTGATGCGGGTCGGCATTCTGTATCCGCACATAACCACGGCTTTCCGGCCGCAGGTTGCACACGCTGGCGGTGTATGCCGGAAAGGGATGCGGCGGATCGCCGAACTTGTCGAGTGACAGCGGTTGCACGTGAAATTCAAGGTTGGCAGACTTGATGTCCGGACTGGATTTTGCAAACGCACCCAGTTGCGACGGCGCCATCGACAGTGGGCCGGTGCGGAACAGCGCGTATTGCAGTCCCATTTTCATTTTGCCGATCCAGCTGTTGGCCTGCTCGTTCAGCGTCGGCACGCCACTTACCTTGAAAGCCATGCGCAGTTGCAGGTGGTCCTGCAGGTTTTCGCCGACGCCGGGAAGGATGTGGCGCACGTCGATACCGTTGTGTTGCAACAGGCGGCCGGGACCGATACCTGAAAGTTGCAGTAACTGCGGAGAGTTAATAGCGCCCGAGGCGAGAATGGTTTCCCTGCTCGCCGTGACCCTGAACACCTCTTCGTCCTTGACGAATTCGATGCCATGGGCGCGATGGGCGCCGTCACGGCTATCGACCAGGATCCTGCGTGCATGTACGTGTGTCAGCACTGTGAGGTTGGGCCGTTGCATTGCCGGCCGCAGGAATGCCTTGGATGCGTTCCAGCGAACACCGGTGCGCTGGTTCACCTGGAAGCGCGCGGAACCGAAATTGTCGCCGCCGTTGAAATCGGCAATTTTCGGAATGCCGGTCTGCTCCGCTGCATCGCGCCACGCGTGCAGGATTTTCCATTCCAGCCGCTGTTCCTCCACGCGCCATTCGCCGCCTGCGCCATGCAATTCACTGTCGCCGGCGTAGTGATCTTCGGAATGCCGGAAGAGGGGAAACACATCCTTCCATCCCCATCCCGGATTGCCCAGTGATTCCCACTCGTCATAATCACGTGCCTGGCCGCGCATGTAGACCATGGCGTTGATCGAGGAACAGCCCCCCAATACTTTGCCGCGCGCATAAAGAATCGAGCGGCCGTTCAGGCCGTCGCAGGGCTCCGTGCGATAGCACCAGTCGGTGCGCGGATTGCCGATGCAATAGAGATAACCGACGGGAATATGAATCCACAGCCAGTCGTCCTTGCCGCCGGCTTCCAGCAGCAATACCTTGATCGCGGGATCGGCAGAAAGACGGTTCGCCAGCACACAACCCGCAGTTCCCGCGCCGACGATCACGTAATCGAAAATCCCGTAGCTGGCGGGTGACTGGGCCATGATTTTGTTGAGGGTTATTTTTGTGAGGTGCCGTTAGAATAGTGCCACAAGCGGAGATACATAAAAAATCGCGACGCTTGATACGCGCCCTTTGAGGGCAACAACCCGCCGCTGTTGCCGGAGAATGATTTGCAGATTTCGGAAATTGTCCGCAGCTGGTGGACGCCCACCTTCAGGCATAGCGTCCTGCTGTTGGCGGTAGCCATCCTCCAGTTTTCATTTCTCCTGCGGGTTCCGACAGCTGACCAGGCTGTACTGGGCGTACTCGAGCGTTTGTCGTTCGACCTGCAAATGAAATTCATGCGTGCGGTGTATCCGCGCACGGCGCCGGTTGAGCCGGTGCTGATCGGCATTGACGAGTCCGCAGAAGAATCTTTCGACGAACCCATCGCGATGTGGCACAAGCATTTCGCGAAATTGCTGGATGCGATGGTGGTGGCCAAACCGGCTGTCGTCGGCATGGACGTGGTGCTACCTTCACGTTCATTCGACCACATCCTTCCCGGGCTCGATCTTTCGTTCCTGCGCAGCCTCGCGCGCATAAAGGCATCCGTGCCCTTCGTGGTGGTGCACACATTCGACCGAACCGGGAAATTGCTGCCCATCCATGACACGTTCCACCGGATACTGGGCGACGAGTCTTTCGCGCTGGACAAGGTGCTGGAAGACAAGGACCGCGCAGCGCGGCGCTTCAATGAACTGGAAACGGTCGGCGAAGGTTCGCTGCCCAGTTTTTCGGGACGCATGACTCGCCTCCTGGGACGGGAAGTCACGGCGGGCTACATCGATTTCAGCGTTGGCTCGGTGGTGGACTACATACCCATCCAGAAAGTGCTGACCATGCATGCCAATGGCGAAATTGCCGAGCTGAAACGCATGTTCGAAGGAAAGGTCGTCCTGATCGGCTATGTCGGTGGTGGCCAGGATCGATGGAACATGCCCATTGCGCTATCGTCATGGGAGCGCCGCAACGGCGAATTGCAGACGAACCAACCCGGCATCATTGTCCACCTGCAAACATTGCGCAGCCTGCTCGGTGACGGACTCATCACGCCCATTCCCGATGTGATGAAGTGGTCGATCTGCATCCTCCTGTTGACCTTCGTTTTCCTGCCCTCCAATCGCAAAACCTACTGGTTCGCGTTTCTCATCGCGCCGATTCTGTTTTTCGCCATCTCGGTGATTTTGATCACTGTGAAGGTCCTGATCCCCGCGGTAACTTTCCTCGTCCTGTTGTGGATTTCGGTGATGGTGGGCGCCATCGCAGACGGCACACGGACGTTAATGGAAAAAAACAGGTTGAAGCAGTCCTTCCGCGGAAGTGTTTCCCCGGCGGTGCTGAATGAAATCATGTTGGGAAACCTGGCTGGTGGGGTGTCGGCAAAGTCGGCGGAAGTGTGTGTGATGTTCAGCGATATTCGCGGTTTCACGGGCTTGTCGGAATCGTTGCCGCCGGAGACCGTGACCAATTTGCTGACGCGATATTTTGACCGCATGGTGGGCTGTGTTCACCGCTATGACGGGACCATGGACAAATTTATGGGCGACGGGATGATGGTGTTTTTCGGTATGCCGCGGCACATGGACAATCCCTGCATCAGCGCGGTGAAATGCGCGGCCGATATGGTGAGCGAATTGGCGGTGCTGAATGAGGAATTTGCGGCGGAGGGCTTGCCCATCCTGAAAATTGGAATAGGCATAAACTACGGCAAGGTCGTGGTGGGAAACATCGGTTCAACGGAGCGGCACAACTATTCTGCGATCGGCGATGCAGTAAACGTGGCGTCGCGGGTTGAGGGACTCACCAAGCGGTTGGGAAAACCGATCGTGTTCACGGATTCGGTAAAAGCGCAGCTGGGATCGGTTTTCGACGTTGCGGACCTGGGCGAACAGGCCATCCGCGGTCACAGCGCCATGCGCTTGTGGGGAGTGGGCAGCGCCGGTGCAATCGCGGCATTGCCGGAAGCGGGTGAGCAGGACTAAGCTGGTGTGCATTGAAGGTATGGCAATACGGTAGTGGTTGGTTGAGGGACGTTGTTGAATTCGGGAGTGTATTTTCGGGAGACCTATGATGAACAAAAAAACTATTTTTCTGGGCGCAGTTGCTTCATTTTTTTCGCTGCTTACGCTGGGCGCACAGGCGCAAAGCGGCGTGGCATTTGTCACCGACGTCAAGGGTGATGCCGCCCTCGATGCCGGCAAGGCCGCACTGATGGCGGAGGTCAAGAAAGGCGCACGGGTCACGTGTGCCCGTGACTGCATGGTCGGCGTGATGTACCTTTTGTCCGGCAAGGAATATGTGCTCAAGGGACCGGGCGATTTCCTCGTGGGCGAAAGCGAAGTGACCGCGAAAATCGGTCCACCGCCGACGATGCGCGAAACCAAGTGGAAGGTGAATTCACAAGTGGTCGCACAGGCTTCGCAAACCTCCAGCGCCTCGATCCGCATGCGTAGCCTGGGCTCGTCTGCGCCGAAAGTCGAAGCGGCACTGCCGGCAGAACGACTGATTTATCCACGCGATACCAAGGTCGCCACGTTGCAGCCGGCATTTCGCTGGGCCTCTGCCAGCGCCAAGGGTCCATTTGAATTTGAGCTGAAAGCCAATGGCGCCGCCAAACCGGTCTATAAGGCAAAGGCAGCCACCACCAACCTGAACTTGCCGGGCAACGTAAAGCTGCAGCCCGACGTGGAATACCACTGGGTGGTGAAATCGGGCGCGAGTGATGTAGGAATGACCAACTTCCGTACGTTGCCCGCACATGCGCTCGACCTCACGCAGAAGCGCAAACCCGACGACAAGGCCGCTTTTACAGACTGGCTGCTCTATGCGTTGACGCTGAAGGAGGTCGGCGCCGACCAGGATGCAGGCGAAGTGTGGGCCAAGCTCGCCAGGGACAGGCCCGACCTGCCTGAGCTGGCGGCGCTCGCGAAATAGTTGCCATGACCCTGGGAAACGGCGTTCCGGCCAGGTCGGGGCGCCGTTTTTTCATGAAATGTTGTAAAAACGCCAAAGCCATCGCTGTCTTTGAAAATTTCAGCAATAATCACGAGGTGCCGGGATGTGGGGTGCCGGCTAGGACAAAACAACAATAAGCAGTGATGAAACTGGCAACAGGTGGGTGAAGGTGAATCAAGTGCGCGCTGTCGTAAATAAAGTCGATTTCCCGGTTTCTTCCATGTGCCACCGTGCAGCGCTTTCGCTGATGTTGGCCACAGTGTGTTTCTTTGCCCTCTTTGCACGTAATGCAGCCGCGTACGATGATCGTGTGGCGCTCGTCATCGGCAATGACAATTACGCGGGCGAGCCGTTGAAGAATGCCGTCAACGACGCACGTGCCATGCAGACGGTGTTGCAGGAACTCGGCTTCAAGGTGGTGTTCAAACCCAACGCCGATATCCAGACCATGCGTTCGGCCGCCGTCGAATTCGCGAAGCAGATGGATGGCGCATCCGCTGCCGTTTTCTATTACGCCGGCCACGGCATCCAGTACAGCAACAAGAACTACCTCATCCCCATCGACGCGAAGCTCAGCGCCGAGCAGGAGATCGCCTACTTCGCCCTCGAGGTAAACCAGATTCTCGACAGCATGGAAGAGGCGAAGGTACGGCACAAATTCATCATCCTCGACGCATGCCGCAATAATCCTTTCCGCAACCTGAATCTTTCCACCGGCCTTGCCAAGAGCTCACGCGTGCCACCCGGCACCACCATTTCCTACGCTGCCGCCGCCGGCGCCGTTGCGCTCGATGGTGACGGGGAAAACGGCCTCTATACAAAATACCTGGTGAAGGAAATCCGCAATCCTGGCCTGACCGCGAGCGGCGTGTTCGAGCGAGTTGGTTCCGATGTGGCCAAGGAAAGCAACAGCCGGCAATACCCGGAAAACCAGTCGACGGCGTCGCCGCGCGGTGCGTTCTTTTTTGCCGAGCGCACCGCTGTGGCTACGGCGGCACCCAACACCAGCATGTCCAGCGACACCGCAGCCTTGCTGGATCGCGACTACTGGAACGACATCAAGGAAAGCAAGAAGATTGACG
Source organism: Betaproteobacteria bacterium (assembly GCA_040006575.1). Classification (GTDB taxonomy): domain Bacteria; phylum Pseudomonadota; class Gammaproteobacteria; order Burkholderiales; family Usitatibacteraceae; genus UKL13-2. Next base: position 12,414 of record JBDTWS010000020.1, on the reverse strand, counting down.
ATTTCCAGGATTACCTGCAGCGCTTTCCCACCGGCTTTTTCGTCAGCCGTGCGCGTAGCCGGATTGAAAACCTGAAGCAGGAACGCATTGCGCAAGTGGCCGCATCGCCCCTGGCTTCAACGCCTGCCAACAGCGCGCCGGTGCTGGTGGCCGAACGCGGTGCGGAACCGGCAGCGCGGCCGGCGGCATCGAATTCGCCCGCGTCACAGCCCTCACAAAGCCTGAATAGCCCGTCGTCATCGCCTGCCCCAGCGCCCTCCAGGGCAGCGCCACCGCCCGAGCCGATTCGTGTCGCCGCAGCGCCTACTGTACAGACCAGTGAAGTGCGCGGGATGGAGTCCCGTACTTCGCCTTCGCCGGCTGCCGCATCGATTCCCGCCGCCACCAGTGCGCCCCCGGCAAACCAGGTTGCGGTGTTGTCACCTGATCAAAAATCATCGCTCCCCCCAGCACCCGTCTTTCCCAGAATGTTGACCGGCACGCTGGATTTCAAAGATGGCGCCAAATACGTCGGCGACTTCAAGGAAGACAAGGACAAGAACCAGACCCTTCACGGCAAGGGCGAATACACCTCGCAGGCGTTCCGCTACAACGGCGAATTCAAGGACGGCAAGAAGCAAGGCAAGGGACTCTACGTCTGGGCCAACGGCGACAAATTCGAGGGCGATTTCGCCAATGACCAGGTATCCGGCAAAGGCAAGTGGGAGTTCGCCAGCGGTGATGTTTATACCGGTGAGGTGCTGAACGCGGTGATGGTCGGCAGGGGCGTGCTGCTCGCCAAGAACGGCGATCGTTATGACGGCCTGTTCGCTGATGGGAAACCCAACGGTCTCGGCGTCTATGTGTTTGCCAACGGTGACAAATTCGAAGGCAGCATGGTGGCGGGCAAGATGTCAGGGAAGGGCACCTACACCAACAAGCGCGGTGATAAATTCATCGTTTCGTTTGTGGACGGCGTGCCCAACGGCAATGGCACCTATGAGTTCGCCAACGGTGACCGTTATGTCGGCGAAATCCAGGCCGGCCTGCTCACGGGCAAAGGCGAATATTTCCATTCCGATGGCCAGCGCTCGGAGGGCATGTATGTGAACGGCCTGCTTAACGGCCCCGGCAAGTTTTACTACAACAACGGCTCCTGGTTTGAAGGCACTTTCGAAGGTGGCCTCAAGCATGCCAAGGGCATCATGATCCAGAAGGACGGCAACAAGCGCGCGGCGGAAATAGTCGATGGCGTCACGACATTTCCGGGCAGCTGACGCGTGAATCGCATCGTTCACATTTTTCATTTCGTACCTGTCGCTCATACCACTCGCGGCGCCCGCCACGCATGAGCCTCGCGCTCAACATTGCCGCCGGCACCGTCGGCACGGCATCAATGACCGTCGCAGATGAACACACTGCACCACGTGTCGGCTCCGGCCAGATCCATGTGCTCGCCACGCCGGTGATGATCAATCTTTTTGAAGCCGCCGCGTTGGCCGCCTGCGAACAACTACTGCCTGAGGGCCACCAGAGCCTGGGCACACATCTTGACGTCACGCATATCGCCGCGACACCGGTGGGAATGCGCGTGACAGCGACTGCTGAAGTGCTGGCGGTCGAAGGCCGCACCATCAAGTTCCGCCTGCAGGCGAAAGACGAGCGCGACGTTATCGGCGAAGGCACGCATGAGCGCGTGGTCGTCAATGTGGCCAAGTTCGATTTGCGTGTGCAGGAAAAAGTCGCACTGATCAAGCGCTGAAGTCGTCAGCCACTTGCGCAGAATTCCGTAGTCTGCTGCGCCGTACTCCAGCATCCACGCGACTTCGCGCGGTATTTACCCCCGAAAGCCGCGCCCCTGCTCGCGTGCAGTCTTAACCGCCGGTGGAAAAACCAGCCTTGGCAATGGCCGCACGAATCTTCGGCAGCGCCGCGCGCGTAGCTTCCTCGCCACGCTGGATGGCCATGCGGCGATACTCTTCCTTGATGCTCGCGTAATAACCCAAATCAGGATGGATCAGCACATCGGCAAATCCCTCCTGCGCTGTAACCTTGGCTGCGCGTGCCCGGTCACGAACGGCCCACTCCGCCGGCGCCTGTGGAGGGATGGCGCGAACGTATGCGGACACATCAACCGCGATCACGACCTGCGCGCCCAGTTCGCGTGCCGCCTTGATCGGCACGGGTTGCGCTTCGTCACCGTCGTGATACTCGACACCGCGAATGCGCACCGGTGCGAACTGTCCCGGGGTTGCGGCCGATGCTCGTACCGCAGCAGCGGTGTTGCCGTGATTAAACATGGTCAGGGAATTATCTCCACGCGTTGCCGCCGTCACCGTGAATTTTCGCTTGAATCCTTCCAGCGGTTTTCCCCCTGTGCGCTCGATGATGAATGCCTCGATGGCGGCGCCATTGCCGGTCAGCCCCGAACTGGAAATGCCGATAAATCGCTTCGGGTCCAGTTCCATGGCGATCCGTTCAATCTCGCTTGAAGGCGTGCGGTCCGCGTAAAGCGCGCCGATCATGGCGCCGATGCTGGCGCCGACCACCAGGTCGGCATCGATGCCGTTGGCCTCAAGCACCTTGAGTACGCCGACGTGCGCGAACCCGCGTGGCCCGCCGGCGCCCAGCACCAGTGCGATGCGCGGACGCTGTGCCGGTGGGTACGCCACAAAGCTGGGCGCATCGGCACCGTTGAAATCGGCAACCCCGCCGGCGCAACTGCCTAGTAGTGTGGCGATGCACAGCACGAGGCAACACAAGACAGGCTTGCGGGGCTTGGCGTTTGAAAGCATAGTGGCGGACAAATTTTTCATCGACGCAATCTATCACGAGAAGCAAGGGCCAATGAGCACTGGTAAGCACAAGCAATACGACGCGATCATCATCGGTGGCGGCCACAATGGCCTGGTCTGCTCCTGCTACCTCGCTGCGCGCGGACTGAATGTTCGCGTGCTGGAGCGCAGGGCCGTGGTGGGCGGCGCGGCTGTCACGGAAGAATTTCATCCGGGATTCCGCAACTCATCCGCCAGCTATACGGTCAGTCTGCTGAATCCGAAAATAGTTCGGGATTTGCGACTGGTCGAACATGGCCTCAGGATTGTCGAACGGCCGTTTTCAAATTTCCTCCCGCTCAACGACCGCGACTACCTGATGGTGGGAGGAAGCCTTGCCGCGACGCAAGCTGAAGTCGCGCGATTCTCGGCAAAGGATGCGGAAAAATTGCCGGCCTATTACGCGATGCTGGATCGCGTTGCCGCCGTGCTGAAAGACCTGCTGCTGGAAACGCCACCCAATGTCGGCGGTGGTATCAGTGACTTGTTGCAGGCGTTGAAAGTCGGCAAGAAGTTCAAGGCGCTCGACATGGCCGCACGCCGTGACGTGCTCGATCTCTTTACCAAGAGCGCAGGGGACGTGCTCGACCACTATTTCGAGTCGGAGCCGATCAAGGCCTGTTTTGGTTTTGACAGTGTCGTGGGAAATTTTGCCTCCCCTTACACACCGGGCTCGGCGTATGTGTTGCTGCATCACGTGTTTGGCGAAGTGAACGGCAAACCGGGCATCTGGGGACACGCCATCGGCGGCATGGGCGCCATTACGCAGGCGATGGCGGCAGAGGCGCGGGCGCGTGGCGTTGAGATCACGGTCGACGCGGCGGTGAGCGGCGTGGATGTGGTGAATGGCAAGGCGGCGGGTGTGGTGATGGCCGACGGCAGCCGGCTCGCTGCGCGGCGCGTGATTTCGAATTTGCACCCGAAGCTTCTGTTTGAAAACCTGTTACAGCCGGAGCATATGCCGGCCGAATTCCGCCAGCGCATCGCCGCCTACAAATCCGGTTCTGGCACATTCCGCATGAATGTTGCGCTCTCCGAATTGCCGCGATTCACGTGCCTGCCCGAACCTGGTCCCCACCTGTCGTCGGGAATCATCATGGCGCCGTCGATGCACTATATGGAGCAAGCGTATTTCGACGCAAAAACTTTCGGCTGGTCGAAACACCCCATCGTCGAAATCCTGCTGCCCAGCACCGTCGACGATTCACTGGCACCCAACGGACAGCATGTCGCGAGCATGTTCTGCCAGCACGTGTCACCGGTGCTTCCCGGCGATCGAAACTGGGACGATCATCGCGAGGAAGTCGCGGACTTGATGATCGCCACCGTCAACAAATTCGCGCCCAATTTCCGCGCGAGCGTGATCGCGCGGCAAATTCATTCACCGCTGGACCTCGAAAGAAAATTCGGACTCGTGGGAGGCGACATTTTTCATGGTGCACTTTCACTGGACCAGCTTTTCAGTGCGCGTCCGGTGCTGGGCTACGGTGACTATCGCACGCCCGTGAAGGGCCTGTACCAATGTGGCGCGGGCACACATCCGGGTGGGGGCGTGACCGGCATCCCGGGACACAATGCCGCCCGCGAAGTGCTCAAGGATATTTAGCTGGAGGCAAACTCCAGCATTGGCGCGGCGTTTCAGGCACAAATGGCCTGTCGTCCTTACCAGTGCTTGAGTTTAATCCCAAACCGGTTTGCGTTTTTCCAGGAAAGCAGCGACGCCTTCCTGCGCATCGGCATCCATGAAATTGCATGCGATCACTCTCGACGCGTCGGCGTAGGCGGCTTCAAGTCCGGTCTCCAGCTGGCGATAGAACAGGGCTTTTCCCAGCGCCAGTGTGGCGCGCGGTTTCGCCCTGAGTGTCATCGCCATATTCAGCGTTTCTTGGCGTAATTTTTCCGCCGTTGCCACGCGATTCAGCAGGCCCCAGTCCAGCGCGGTCGCAGCGTCGATAAATTCCCCGGTGAACAGCATTTCCGCTGCGCGTTTGCGCGAAATAGTACGCGAAAGGGGAACCGCAGGCGTCGAGCAAAACAGCCCCAGGTTCACTCCCGACACGGCGAAGGTTGCCGTTTCCGCAGCAATGGCCAGGTCGCATTGCGCAACCAGCTGGCAACCGGCGGCGGTGGCCATTCCCTGGACTTCGGCGATGACGGGTATCGGCAGCCGGGCAATTTTCAGCATCATGGCCGAGCAGCGTTCAAACAGGCGGCTAACGTACTGCGCATCGTCTGCAGCTTTCATTTCCTTCAGGTCGTGGCCCGCGCAAAATGCTTTTCCGTTCGCGGCGATGACGAGCACGCGGATCGAGTCGTCCTGGTAAACGCTGTCCAGCGCCGCGTGCATGGCCTCCAGCAGGGCGGCGGAAAGCGCGTTGTACTGCCGTGGGCGATTCAGCGTGAGGAATGCGACCTGGTCACGCGTCTCGAGCGTAATCGGTGCGTCATCTGCCGCGGGTAGCGTGTCCATGGGTTTCAGTTTTGCGGAAGAAAGGATTCGCAAATGATAGCCGAGTAGCCGATGGAAGAATCGGCACTGGGACGGCACCGGCGCGCACCGGTTTGCCTAGAACTGTGACATTTGCCACTGCCCCTACATCACCGGGCTCAGTACTATCCCTTCAATAGGGGGTAGCTCAGGTTTACAAGGCGGGGGCAAGCGCATAGTATGTGTTGCAGAAAGCCAAAAGAATGACTTTCCCTTTGAAATCAAAAGCAAAGGGACTTGTCCTGACGCGGTTTAACAACGTCCGACCAGCGACAGCAACCAGGCGTGATGCGCTTCACGGCATCTGCGTGGACACGGTGGCGGCGCACCTCGACGGTAATGCCCATGATAGAAAAAAACACCTCGCGCGGCAGGCGGCCGCAATTGGCGTCACTTCTGCTCTCGTTGTCGATGGTTCTGGTGCTTGCGCCCATGCCATCGGCCGCAGCACCTGTGCCCACCGATACGCCGAAGTTCCTTATGGATGCGCAGCAGTTGCTGGCTGCAGGCAATCCCAAGCAGGCATACATGATTCTGGTGGTTGAACAGGACAAGTACGCCGGCAGGCGTGATTTCGATTACCTGCTCGGTATCGCCGCCCTCGACAGCGGAAAGATCGATGAGGCCATCATCGCTTTTGAACGCGTGCTGGCTGAAAATCCAAAAGACGCCGGTGCGCTGATGGATCTGGGCCGTGCGTATTACGCAGCCGGATCGTTCGACCTGGCTGAAGCCACCTTCCTGCAATTGCGGCAAAGTAATCCTCCCGCCGCTGCGGCCCCGACCATTGAGCGCTATCTCCAGGCCATCGCGCAACGGCGCAACGAGGGCAAGCGCTCTTTGTACGCCTATGGAGAAGTTTCCCTTGGCTATGACACCAACATCACCGGCGTACCGAAAGACTTTACTGCCGCCGTGGTCTCCGCTTTCAACATTCCCGGTGTGGACCCCACGGGTAATTCAATCAAGCGCAAAGCCGCTTATGTGGGTGCTGCGGCGGGCGTGGATTTCATCCAGCCGTTCAACGCCAACTGGTCCGGCATCCTCGGCGGCGAGGTGCGTGGCCGCGCCTATCGCAAAGAGAGCGACTTCAATTCACTGCTGGGCGATGCCCGCGGCGGCGTAGCCTGGAACAGCGGCAACCACGGCCTCAAATTCACCGCCGGCTATAGCCAGTTCAAGCAGGATGGCGAGGCCCCCGGCGATCCGCAGCCAACCAATGACCGGAAGACCACCACGGTCGGCGGTGACTATCGTTTTTCGCTGTCCGAACAGCAGCAATTGAATTTCGGCCTCAGCGGTTCACGCGTGCGTTTCCCGAGCAATGACATCGAGGACTTCAATGCCGTGGCGATTTCGGCCGGCTGGTTGCGTTCCTTCACCGGCAACGGCGCACCCATCCTCCAGATCAGCGGCTATTACAGCCGCGATGAAGCGGTGCGCAAACTGGCCGACAACATTTCCGATAAATCCAAACGGGTCGCGGGTGTGCGCAGCTACTACCAATATTCGCTCTCGGACAAGCTGGCGCTGTTCAACGGCCTCGGCTACACGCTGCGACGCGACCAGAGCGCTTTTGCGCGCGCCACGGAGATTGAGTTTGGCCGCGATCACCTGGCCGATATCACGCTCGGCGTGAGCTGGAAATTCCAGCCAAAGTGCGCGGTACGCGCACAATGGTTTGGCTCGCGCAACGATTCCAACATCGCGATCTACGACTACACGCGCAACGAAGTGTCTTCGAATATCCGTTGCGATTTCATGTGATTTCCGGACCTCATTTCCTGACCTGATTTCCCGCCAAAAATTTTCTCCGCCCACCTCGTGGGCACGAGCAAGGGAGTACCGAACATGCACGCACGCCAAATTTTCCAGTCAATCCGTCGCAACGGAATCCAGCGGATCTTTCTGCTGGCCATCGCCGCCGCTGCTTTGTGTGGCGCATCCGCAGCGAACGCGCAAAGCAGCGGCAAATTCACTTACGTGACCGGCAATGTGACGGTGCAGTCCACCACGGGATTCCGCGTCGCCAAAGTGGGCGATGAAGTCAATCCCAACGACCTGATCGTCACCGGTCCCAACGGCATGGCGCAATTGAATATGGTCGACCAGGCGCGGCTCTCGCTGCGATCGAATTCCAAATTGCGCATCACCGCATATCCACGCGCCGGGTCGGATCCGCCGGGTGCGGTGCTGACACTGGTGCAGGGAACGCTGCGTGCGTTTACCTCCCTCTTGACCGATGCCAACCGTCAAAAATATTCCATGCGCACACGTGTTGCCACAGTCGGCATTCGTGGGTCGGGCAACATCCTCAACCAGTCCGACGACGAGACCACGACGACCAATCACACCATCGAAGGCAGCCATGAAGTGCGCGCCATCGATGGTAATTTCCCGCCGGTCATCACCTATCCCAACCAGACCGTGCAGGTGGTGATGGGCCAGGCGCCAAAGATTATCCCCACGCCCGCCAACCTGCTGGATGCAGGCAAAACTATGGTGGGCTCCGGAACGGCAACCGCTTCTGCAGACACCGACACCAGCGGCGTATCCGATCCGTATCGCGGCATCCTGCCACCGAAAAACACGCTGACCGGTGGCAACGGCCTGGGCTTTGCCATCGTCGATGCGACCGGCAACCTGGGCGTGGATCCGCTCAACCTGCAGAACATCGCCATCGCGTCCAACGGCACGGCATTCACCGAGCAGGCGCTTCCGGCGCAGATCGGCCTCGACAACGGCGCGTTGCGTTCATACGCAGCGTACGCCGGCACGCAAAGTGGTACCGCGATCGGCATACAGGGCGGCACGGCGGCGGACCTCCAGACCATCACCATCGGCAACGCGACCACGATTGTGCTGGGACGCTGGACGGGGGTGACCGGTGTCTCGTTCACCGGCGGCAGCAGCGCCGTGAATGCGGGCGGCGTGCACTGGGCGTATGGCGGTGCTGGTTTCCCCGCCTACCTCTCTGACGTGCTGACGGGAACCGTCTCATATACCCGTGCCGGCGCTACCACGCCGACCAACCAGTTCGGTACGCTGGGGCAATTGACCAGCTCCATTCTCGACGTGAATTTCACTGCGCGCACGCTGAACGCCACGCTGGGAATTTCCATGCCGGCCGCCGGCAACGCCACCGGTGGCAGCTGGACATTGCAGGCCACCAATGTGCCGTTCGCGTTCAATTCCTTCGTCGCCTACACGGGCGGTGGCGGCCTTACCATCACCAACGGCAACAACCAGAGTTCCGCCAGCAACCCATTGCTGAACGGTGCCCTCGAAGGCAGCTTCGTTGGCGCAACCTTGAATGGCGCCATCATCGGCTACGGGCTGGTTGACCAGACGGCCAAAACGACAGACGGCGCGACGCAGACCAGCGGCTTCCAGAGCATCAGCGGCGTGGTGGCGTTCCAGGGGCCATCGCAAAATGCCGGCGCGACTTTCCGTGACGGCCTCGTGTCGGATCCCAATGGCGTGCTCAATGCCGCCACCTACATTCGCGCCTTCGCCACCACCAATCGTCCCGATGAAGTAACTGTCGGCGACCAGGGCAGGGTGACCGCATTCACCGCGCCGTATGTGAGCGGCAATCGCCTGGTGGGTCACGTCAATTACGCCATCGGCACGGCGAGCGTCGTGGACAACGGCTTCGATGCCACCACCGGCCTCGTATGGGGCCGCTGGTCGGGCGGCGCGGCAACAATTGGTGGCCAGAGCACCAATCTCGCCAACAACAGCCTGCATTACATCTTCAGCCCGACGCAGAGTGGCCCGGTGTCATTGCCGCTGACGGGCACCGCCATCTATGACGTGGTCGGCTCGACCCGTCCCACCGATTCGCAAGGTCACGTCGGCACCATGAATTCAGCCACACTCGCCGCCAATTTCACTGCGCGCACGGTGGACGCGACGATCAACATCGGCATCAACGGCCAGACCTGGAATGGTGCGGCCAGCAATGTGCCGATCTATCGCGACCAGTATTTCTCCGCGTATGGCGGCGGCAGCATTGCCGGTGTGCCGCGTCCCTCCGTGCTGGCGATCACCTGCGCGCCGAGCTGCACGCCGACATTGCCTACCGGCAGCCTCGATGGATTTTTCACCGGGCGCACCGGCCGTGGCGCAGGTGTTTCTTACAACCTCAACGGCAATGCGGGCGCAGTGGCGTTCGGGCGCAGGGGCGGTTGATTCATGAGTGAAAGTCCAGCACTGGCGAGCTTGGCAGGCCATTTTTGACCTGTGAAGCGCACCAGTGCTGTAGTTTGTGTTTGAAATTACAAATGCACCCGGGCCCGAGTTTTTTGGCGAATGACCGGTGCATAAACAGCGGGAAACGTGTAATGAATAATGGACTTCGGAAATTGATGATCAGGCTCGCCACGCGCACGCTCGTGCTGGGTGCACTGGGCTTTGCCACTGCATCACATGCCGATATCTGCCAATTCATCCCGACGCTGGGAGCCTGGGACCTTCCGGGCAATTGGTCCAACTGCACCAACGGCAACGGCGCGACACCTGGTACGCCGGGACCCGCAGACCGTGCCGAAATCACCGGCCGCACGGTGACGTTGGGACCAAGCGTCTACAACGTGGGCGATCTCTATCTCGGCACGTCAACAATCCAGGGTGTCGGCATCGGCAGTTCGGCATTGAACGTGGTGGCGTCGGGCACCATCGCGTGGGGTTCGGGTTCGTACACGTTCCAGGACCTCACCGTCATCCTCACCAGCACCAGCACCATCCCCGCCGCCAACGGGCCGATGTTCATTACCGACAGCCAGATGGTACTGACCGCACCGCTGACCACGCTGTTGGCCGACAGCATCACCGTCACTGGCGCCAACGCGAAAATTACCAATAACGGCATTTTCAATCCCAGCACCTCGCTCACCATGGCGTCGGGTGGGCAATTCGAGAACGGTCCCAGTGGCGCATTTTCGCCGGTGTCACCGTTCACCATCAACGGCGGCAGCTTCGTCAACAACGGCGCGTTCTACCTGAACCCGGGCGCACCGGTGACGATGAACAATGCGGCCGCATTCGCGCAGCCTGACCCCAACGCCGCCATCAGCGGCGATGGCAGCCTCACCGGTACGGGCCAGGTTCTAACGCTGGCGGCCGGGGCGGTGCGCGGGAACATGACGCTCACATTCCAGAACATCATTAACACCGGCGCGAAATTCCAGCCCGGTGGCCCGGGAACGGTCGGCACCATCACCGTGAATGGCAATTACACCCAGCAGCAGTTATCGCCGACGCAATTCGGCAGCGTCGAATTCGATCTCGCCGGAGTAGGCAGCGTGGATCAATTGTTGGTTTCCGGCACTGTCACGTTGGGGGGCAGTATCTATCGCACCGCGCTGGGCACCTTTGCGCCGCCGGTCGGAACTGTGCTTGATGTGATCATCGCGGGCGCCGTCACCGGCGGCTTCGACCAGGGCAGCGAAGCGATCCTGTTCGATGCACCGCGTCGCTACATTGAAATCATCGGGCCCACCAAGGTATCGCTGCGCTCCAATGAAACCGTGTGGGTGGTCGGCGACAGCGGCGATGCGGCCACTGGCGCGTCGAGCCTGCGCGCAGCAATTACCCTGTTCAATGCCGAAAATTCCGGCGGCTGCGTGAACGCCCCGTACACCATCCATTTCGGTTTGCCGATGGGCGAATCCACGCTGTCGCCCGCGACGTCATTACCCAACATCAGCGGCTGCACCGGACTGACGATTGATGGCTACACGCAGGCCGGCGCTTCGGCCAACACCTCCACCAGCGACTGGGATGGCGTACTCACACTGACGCTCGATGGGAGCGGTTGTACCGGTTGCTCCGGCATTACCTTCATGTCGGCGAACGGTACGGTGCAAGGCGTCAACTTCACCAACTGGGATCGCGCGGTGCAAGTGGGCGGCAGCGCCGACGGCACGCACATCTATGGCAATTATTTTTTCCAGGGTGGCTACGGCGTGTTCCACGCGGGGCCGGTCGATGTACGCATCGGCCAGTCGAGCAATGCCGCGGCGCGCAATGTGTTTGTGCATGCCGGGGCATCCGGCATCTTCACCAACGGCCAGACCAGCGGCGCGCCATTGCATATCGAAAACAACCTGATCGGCGCGGGAGCAGGGCTGTTCGCCGGACCCAACGCAAAAGGCATCGATGTATTCACGACCAACAACGTGCTGGTCATCGACAACATCATTGCCAATAACGGCAAGGGCATCGTCGTCGCCACCGGCACCGGCATCGACTACTCGGGCAACAACCAGATTTATGGCAACGGCATCGGCGTGGACCTGGGCGACGATGGTCCCACCGCCAACGACGATGTCTCCCCACCGTACGACACTGACAGCGGCGGCAACCTGCAGCTGAATTACCCCGTCATCACCTCCATTGTCGCAACCGGTGCCGGCAATGCTGATGTGAACTTCACGCTGAAGAGTGCCGCGTCGCAGAATTTCCACGTGTTCGTTTGCCGCAACCCGGGTTTCGGTACGGACTGTGAACAGACCGCCAACAACCTTCCGGTCAGCACCGATGCCAGCGGCGTATTCAGTGGAACGCTCACGATCAGTGGCGTCAATTCCAGCATGCCGGTGACGATGTACACCAAGGCGCTGTCAGGACCCAAGGCCGGCAACATGTCCGAGCTGTCGCCGGCCATGCAGGTTCCGCCGCCACCACCCTCGTTTTCGCTGCTGGGCTCGGGTGTGTTCCCCGACACGCTGGTGGGCAACACCAGCATGCCGCAGGGCATCACCATAGCCAACTCACCCAATGCACCACTCACCATCAATGTGATCTCGGTGACGCCGGCAGGCACGTTCTTCGACACCACCAACGGCCCGCCGCCGGATGCCGGCCACTACTGCGGTTTCGGCTCGAGCGCGGCGGGCGCGCCCCTTACCGGTGCGCCGAAAGTTATCAATGCCGAGAGCTTTTGCAACATGAATTTCGTGTTCAAGCCCACTGCGCCCGGCCCGTTCAGCGCGACGCTGCAGATCGTCAGCGACGCGACCGGCAGCCCGCACACATTGACGTTGAGCGGCAACGGTGTCGCCACGCCGAACCCGACCATGACGGTGGCCTTTGCGCCGGCCAGCGTGC
>JBDTWS010000019.1:0-33273 GCA_040006575.1 Betaproteobacteria bacterium | reverse complement strand
GCACCGCAACATGACATTCCTACGTCATCGGCGTAGCGTGCCTTGGTTGGCGGTCGCAGCGCTTTTTCCAGCCCAAACTATTCTCCGTTCGCCCTGAACCTGTCGAAGGGCCGGATGTATCACGTTAAATATAAGCCCATCCCATGCTTCGACAGGCTCAGCACGAACGGTGAGGGATTGGCGAAGAAAAAAACGCAGGTCTCCTCTGGTTTTCGCGCCTTCGCCTTTGCATTTTGCGCACCTCATCCACTTCCGAATCCGCACACGCATCCGCACACGCATCCGCATCCATACCCGCCCCACCTACCCAGGTTTCAACTTCCCAGGAAAGGACACACCGTGACCAAACTCACCGTCAACGGCAAAGCCGTCACCGCCAAGGCCGCCCCCGATACCCCGCTGCTCTGGGCGCTGCGCGATGAACTCAAACTCAACGGTACCAAGTTCGGCTGCGGCGCGGGCCTCTGCGGTGCGTGCACCGTGCATGTGGACGGCCAGCCGGTGCGTTCCTGCGTGACGTTGCTGTCCGCCTGCGCGGGCAAGAAAGTCACCACCATCGAAGGTCTCTCGATCCGTGGCATGCACCCCGTGCAGAAAGCGTGGATCGAGCTGGATGTTCCGCAATGCGGCTATTGCCAATCGGGACAGATCATGTCCGCGGTCGCGCTGCTGGCGAAAAACAAAAAGCCCACCGACGCCGATATTGATGCCGCCATGAGCGGCAACATCTGCCGCTGCGGCACCTATCAACGCATCCGCGCAGCAATCCATAAAGCGGCCGGCGAGAAAGTGGAGGCTTGAGATGATTTCCGAACCCAATGCAAAACGTCGCAACTTCCTGAAGGCCTCGGCTGCGGCAAGCGCCTATACGGCGGGTGGACTCGTCATCGGCTTTCACCTGCCTGCGTCTGTGGCTGGCGCGGCAACCGCGAGTAATGTCAAAACCTCACAGCCCAATGCCTGGGTGAAGATCGGCACGAATAATTCCGTGACCATCATCTGCCACCGTTCGGAAATGGGGCAAGGCACCTACACCTCGATGCCGATGCTGGTCGCCGAAGAACTGGAAGTCGATTTGCGCGCCGTGAAAATCGAGATGGCGCCGGCTGATCCGGTCTATATCAACAAACTGCTTGGCGGCCAATTGACCGGTGGCTCCACCAGCGTGCGCGACGGCTGGACCAGCCTGCGGCAGGCCGGCGCACAGGCGCGGATGATGCTGATTTCAGCGGCCGCGAAAGAATGGAACGTGCCTGAAAGCGACTGCCGCGCGCAACAGGGCCAGGTGACCAGCAAGGGCGGGAAGAAATTGTTTTACGGGCAGCTCGCTGAAAAGGCATCTGCGTTGCCACTGCCAAAAGATCCACCGCTGAAGGCGCCCAGTGCGTTCACCGTCGTCGGCAAACCGATGAAGCGCCTCGACACGCCGGGCAAGGTTACGGGTAGAGCAGGCTTTGGTCTCGACGTGGAATTGCCCGGCATGCTGATCGCAGCACTCGCACAGTGCCCGGTAATCGGTGGCAAAGTCGCGAGCCTCGATGACGCAAAGGCCCGTGCGATGCCCGGCGTAAAAGCCATCGTGAAAATCGATGATGGCGTTGCCGTCGTGGCCGATTCGTTCTGGCAGGCGCGGCAGGCGCGCGATGCGCTCAATATCAAATGGGATGAAGGTGCCGGCGCGAAAATTTCCACCGACGCCATTTCGCAAAGCCTGAAGGACTCTTTGACGAAACCCGCCGCCACGGTGAAAAAAACCGGCGACGCCGACCAGGCCATTGCGGGTGCCGCGAAAAAACTGCAGGCCAGTTACGAGTTGCCATTCCTTGCCCACGCCACGATGGAGCCGATGAATTTCACGGCCGACGTGCGTGCGGATGGCTGCGATATTTACGGTCCCACGCAGTTTCCGCAGCTGGCCGAAGGCATGGCGATGCAGATCACCGGCTTTCCGAAACACAAGGTTCGCGTGCACACCACGTTTCTCGGCGGTGGTTTCGGCCGGCGCATCGATGTCGATTTCATCGTGCAGGCCATCCAGATTTCCAAGGCGGTCGGCAAGCCGGTGAAACTGGTGTGGACGCGCGAGGACGACATGACGCACGATTTTTATCGCCCTGTCAGCCTCAACACGCTCTCAGCCGGACTCGATGCGAAAGGCACACCGGTAGGCCTGAAATCGCGCCTCACTTCGCAGTCGGTCACGGCGCGCCTGTTCCCCGCCTTCGTCAAGGACGGCATGGAGCCGTTCATGACCGAAGCCGCCGTCACGCCTTACGCGGTACCCAACCTCACGGCGGAAAACCTGATCGTCGACTCCGGCGTGCGCGTCGGTTACTGGCGCTCGGTGTCGCATGCGCTCAACGCTTTCGCCAACGAAAGTTTCACCGATGAAATGGCGGCGGCCGGTGGACGCGATCCGCTCGAACTGCGCATGTCGCTCCTGACCGGCAAGGAAAACGAACGCTTCCGCAACGTGCTGAAAATTGCCTCTGAAAAAGCAGGCTACAAAGCCGGCGGCAAACTGGCCAACGGAAACTCGCTGGGCATCGCGCTGATGGAAGGCTATGGCACTTATGTCGCGCAGGTCGCAGAAGTGTCGGTCGTGCAGGACAAGGTGCGGGTGCACCGGGTCACGGTGTGCGTCGATTGCGGGATGATGGTGAATCCGGACATCGTGAAGGCGCAGGTCGAATCCAGCGTCGTGTTCGGCCTGTCGGCGGCACTGCTGTCGAAGATCACGCTCAAGGACGGCAAGGTGCAGCAATCGAACTTCCACGATTACCCGGTGCTGCGTATGAATGAGATGCCGGTGGTGGCGGTGCATCTGGTGGCGTCGACCGAGGCGCCCGGGGGCATCGGTGAACCGGTCACGGCGACCACGGGGCCCAGCGTTGCGAATGCGGTGTTTATTGCAACCGGCAAACGTGTGCGCAGGATGCCGATCACGGCGGAGGAGTTGAAGAACGCGTGAAGAACGCGTGAACAACGCGTAACGGCACTTTCGGAAACTTGCGGTGAACGACATTGATGTTCACCGCATTTTTTTGCGGCCGGCATTTGACGAAGTGCCGCGCAGCTGAAACTCCAGTATCCACGGCATTCTCCAGCCACTTTTGCCCTGGGAAGTGCGCCAATGCTGGAGTCCGTTTTTTGAAGCGCACGCATATCGGTCACGCCTGTGTCTCGTTTAGAATCGGCAAATGACACGCGACGCCTCACCGTCCCCCGGAAATGCCACCGACCTGATGGTCCGCGTGCGCGATGGCGACGTGGCCGCGAAAAACGAACTGTTTACGCATTGCTATCCGGAACTGAAACGCCTGGCGCACGCACGCCTGCTGCACACCAATCGCTCGGCAACACTCGACACGACGGCGCTGGTGCATGACGTTTACCTCAAGCTCGCCAACATGGGCGGCATCGCCACCGAAAGCCGCGGGCACTTCATGGCCTACGCGGCGCACACCATGCGCTCACTCATCATTGACGTGATTCGCGCGCGCTCGGCTGAAATGCGCGGCGGCAACGCGCAACACCTGTCACTGGATACCGACCTGGGCGAGCGGCTGGTGCAGGCGCCGGAGGGTGCGGGGATGGAAAGCGTGCTCGACATCCATGCCGCGCTGGACCAGCTTTCGGCTGTCGACCCGCGGCTGGTGCAGGTGGTCGAGATGCGTTACTTCGCCGGATTCTCCGAACAGGAAATTGCCGATGTGCTGGGTATCACCGAGCGCACCGTGCGCCGCGACTGGCAGCGCGCACGCGTGTTGCTGGCAGCGGCACTGGGTCCGGGAAAGTAGCGCCGTCGAATTGCGGCGTGATTGTCCGATTGAGGCGTTTTTTTCCGTTGTTCCTGCCATACCTCCCTTGCTTGTCGTTTCGTTTTTTTCGTTCATGTGGTTGGCCATTTAGCCGACTGTCCCGAAACGTCCGATCACCCGAAAAAAAATGCCGCTCACCATTGCCGAACTGCAGACGCTGGACCGGTTGCTGAAGGAAGCGCTGGAATTGCCCCACGCCGCGCGCGCGACCTGGATCGATTCGCTGGCGGCGCCACACGACACGCTGGCGCCCCTGCTGCGCGCTCACCTCTTGCAGGACGTTGATGCGGACAGCGTGGACGGTGTGGGCGGCGTAGAAACGGGCGATTTTCTCTACGCCCTGCCCACTTTCAGCGCCGCTGACAGCCTTTCCGCACGCGCGGGCGATCCCGCCGTCGACGAACGAGTCGGCCCCTACAAACTGGTACGCATGCTCGGCGAAGGCGGCATGAGCAGCGTGTGGCTGGCCGAACGGGTGGATGGCACCATCCGCCGCGAAGTGGCATTGAAGCTGCCGCACCGGCACCTGCTCGACCGCGGACTGGCCGCGCGTATGCACCGCGAGCGCGACATCCTGGCCGGGCTCAACCATGACCACATCGCCCGTTTGTATGATGCCGGCGTCGATACCGAAGGCCGGCCCTGGCTGGCGCTGGAATTTGTGGCGGGCGAACCGATCAACACATTTTGCGCCGACGCGAAGATCGGCCTCGAAGGCCGCATCCAGCTCATGGTGCAGGTGGTGCGCGCGGTGGCCCACGCGCATGCAAGCCTCGTCGTGCATCGCGACCTGAAACCGAACAACATCCTGGTAACGGCGGGTGACGCCGCGCCGAATGTGAAGCTGCTCGATTTCGGCATTGCCAAACTGCTGGCGCGCGAAGACCTGCCTGACGATGCGACCGATCTCACGCAGACGCTGGGCCGCGCGCTGACACCTGACTACGCGAGCCCCGAACAACTGCTGGACAAACCGGTAACCACCGCCAGCGATATCTATTCGCTGGGGGTGGTGTTGTATGAAGTCGTGACCGGCGAAAAGCCGTACAAGCTGAAGCGCCAATCCGCGCAGGCGCTGGCGGAGGCGGTGATCTACGCCGAGGTACAGCGTCCGAGCAAGCGCAGCGCTACGGGCATGTACGCGAAAGAGGCACGGCGCGTGGAAGGTGATCTCGATGCCATCATCCTCAAGGCACTGAAGGCGACACCGGAAGCGCGCTACGCGACCGCGAGCGCGCTGGCCGATGACCTTGAACGATGGATCGCAAAAGAACCGGTGATGGCGCAGCCGGACAGCCTCGCGTATCGCACGCGGCGCCTCCTGCAGCGCCACGCGCTGGCGGCGAGCGCGGGGGCGGCGGTCAGCATTGCCCTCATCGCCGGTGCCGGCATTGCGCTGTGGCAGGCCCAGCAGGCGCGACTCGAGACGGCGAAGACCAGGGCCGTGAAAGACTTCCTGATCAGCATCATCACGGTCGGCAATGTTGACCAGCAGGATGCTGAGCATCGTCGCAAGCAACCGATCGGCGACGTGCTGATGGATGCGGCCAAGACGATGCCCAGTCGTTTCGCCGATTTGCCGGAGGTACGTTCGGAATTGCAGGGGCTGATCGCGACGGCGCTGTCCGACCTTAACCTGAATGACTCCGCCACAGAACTCCAGGAAACACGGCATGCCGAACTGAATGCACGCAATGCGCCGCTGGTTGAGCGCATGAGGGCCAAAGTGGGCCTGGCCTATCAATTGTCCGAAGGGAGCGACGCCAAGCGTGCGGCTGCACTGGTCAAGGAAGTCGTCGCAGCGCTCGACACGTCCACGGACAAACAGGAAAGGCTGGTACTCGCCGAGGCGCTGCGCGATTCTTCGACGAGCAAGGCACTGCGCAATGATGGATCGACCGACTCGGTACTTGAGGCCGCGCGCTCAGTGTCGATTGTCGAATCACTGGCACCAGGCTCAAAGCTTCATGCCTCAGCACTGACCGCCTACGGTTTTGCCCTCGGCCACAACCGCGATTTGACCGAGGCGGAACCGGTCTTCAACAAGGCGATCGCGGTCGCAAAGGCGCTGCCTCCCTCAAAACTCGCTTATGAGGCATTGGTACGCCGCCGGTACGCGGAGATCCTGGTTGCCAAGCGCTACTTCAAGCGCGGCCTCGAGCAATATCGTGAAGCACTCGCCATCATTGAGAAAACCGGTGAAAACAACTCGTTTCGCTGGGCACGGAACGCGGTCGCCATGGCAACGCTCGTCGCCTACGATGGCGATTCAGAAAAATCCTTCCAGCTGTTCGACAAGGTGCTGGAAATTTACGCCAAGTTTGGCAAGGAGCTCGAGCCGCGTTTTGTCACCACCGCCGAGACTTACTATGCAGCCTGCCTGGTGGAGTACGGGCGCTTCGATGATGCCGCCAGGATGGCGCGCCTCGCGTATGCACCCTACGAAGCCGAAACCTCAAAGCTGCGCGGTGGCAGTGCCCACTGGGCGGCGGCGAGCCGTTACGGGTTGGTCATGCAATCGATTGGTGAACCCGATAAAGCCGAAGCTGCCCTGAACGACGCGCTGAAAATGGTGCGCGCGCGCAAAGTCTCCCGCGCCCATTCCGAAATGACCATGGGTGAGCGGCTGCTGGCAATCAACTATCTCAATCGCGGCGAATATGCCCGGGCGGAGGCGTTGCTGAAGGAAATCATTGAGGTCGATGGAACACCGCAGGAGCGCTTTTTCGCCCAACGAAATTTTTCACGGCTGTGGCTGGCGCGCGCCTATCTCGAACAGGGCAAATTGGCGGAAGCCGAAACTGAAATCGCCACGATGGCAAAAATCATCGGTGGCATCCACGAGGATGAAATCACCTTGTCGCAGCCGGCGGTGGCCGATTTTGCGCGCCTCAATGGTGTGCTCGCCATGAAGCGCGGCGATGCGGCCGCGGCTGTTCCCCATTTCCAACGCGCCGTCGATCTCATGACGCCACGCCAGCACGCGCAATCGCCGCACCTGGCCAGCGCGCGCGCCGATCTTGCGCTGGCATTGGCGACGGCAGGTGAGCGCGTCAAGGCCCGCGCACTGGCTGACCAGGCACGGGCGGCGTTTGCCACGCATGCGGCAGTGGCGCCGCAACTGCGACGCAGCCTGGTTGCAGTGGACGCACTTCTCAATCGCGCATAGCGGCTCGCCAATACCAGGGCGAGGGCCAGGCCGCAGCCAGGCGCACAACTGTTTTTCATAAGGCGCGCCCGCCGGGCGGCGCGTGTCCGCTTTCGATGGCTTTTCCCGTGATGGAGGTAAGGCACACTCCATTCGAGGAAGCACATGGGCGCGATTTCCTGCAATAAGAAGCAAGAACACAAGCACTGGAGCGGCATTTGGCGCTTTTTTGACCTGGGAGGCCCGCCAGTGCTGGGGTTTGCCTTTCGCGTGGCGCTTGTATTGTGCGGAATCTGCGCGGTGGCGCCGACCCACGCACAGACGGCATGGGTGACCCCCGCTGACGGCAGCTGGTCGACCGCCGGCAACTGGAATGCCGGCGTCCCGACCGGCAGCGTTGATACCAGCATCAACGTCACGGGCAGTCCCTACGTCGTTTCGCAGGCAGGCGGCACGATTGCGGCCCGCACACTACTCATCAATTCTGCAGACGCGCGGTTGAAGCTCACGGGCGCTTCCCTGCTCACCCTCAGCCTCACCGCACCCAGCACATTCAGCACGGGCTCGGTTGAACTCAACGGCGGTGAAATCCGCGGCAGATTCGACATCGGCGCCGGCTTCAGTGTGCTGCAAACCGGTGGCAGCTCACGCATGTCGCTGAACCAGAACAGCGGATTGATTCGCGGCACGGCGGGCACTCTCACGCTGCGCAGTTACGATCTCACCTGGAATAACGCCGCCGGTGCGACCATCGAAGCCGATGGCAGTGCTGCCATCGTTGGTTTTGGCGCGGGCGGCGGCGAACGCTGGACCAATAGCGGCGAACTCATCTCGCGCAACGGCGCACAGCTCAATGTGGGCGGAAACACAACCACCGCGGCGATGGGCACCTTGCGCGTATTTGATACGGCGCGCATGAACCTGAACGGCGTGATCGACAACACGGGGAGCGTACTCAATGGGCCTATTGGCGGCGCGTTCGACGCAACAGGTGCAGTCATCACGGGCGGCACCATCGCGGCCGGCGCGATCCAGTTGCGGTCGCGTATCGGCGCAGGTGTGGTCGGCCTGGACCTGAAAGGCGGCGCGATCTGGGAAGGTGATGTGACCATCCTCAACAACGCCGTGAATTTCCTGGAAGGCTCCAACTTTACCGGTTCGGCAATCAATGCCAGCGGTGCTTTCGGCGTAGGCTTCAGCGGGCCACCAACGCTCAGCGGCAAGACCATCACGCTAAACACCATCGACGCCAACGCGACCACATTTACCGCAAGCCAGACGGTGACCCTGGCTGCCGATACCGTCATTGTCGGCAATGGCTTCAAGCTCGCGGGCAGCGCGGCGTCCGTGCTGATCAACCAGGGAACCATCCACAGTCTTTCCGGCACCAGCACCACCTCCGCACTGGGAACTTTGCACAACCAGGGCCGCATCCAGGTCGACGCCGGTTTTTTCACCATCGCTCCCGGCACGCTGATCAACGACGGCATCATCGAAGCACGCGCCGGCACACTCGTCCCACTTGCAAGTGGCGTGTTTACCCAGGGCGCCACCGGTGAATTGCGCGGTGCCGGGCAGTTCAACATCAACAACGGATTTACCGGCGGGACGTTGCGTCCCGGTGACGGTGACAATGGCATCGGCAAGCTGACGATACAGATAAACATCAACCAGCCGGTCACGTTCAGCGGCCCCGCCACGTTTGCCATGGACATCGACGGGGCCAACGCCGACCAGTTGTTCTTCAACAACGGCAGCAAGGGTGTTGACCTCGGCAGCGAGACCGTTGCCCTGGCCCTCACGCTGATTTCGGCACCAACTGCCGCAACCTATCGCATCGTCAACCTGCCCACCGGTTTCCAGAACCTGTTCGCGGGCACGTTTGCCGGATTGGCGCAAGGCTCCACGGTCAGCGCCTCATTTGGCGGCGTGACCTACAACTTCACTGTCGAATATGACACCAAGGGCGTCACATTGCGATTGGTGCAGGGCAGTTCAAACTTCACCCTGGGCGTCGTGAAAGCCGGCGCTGGAAGCGGCAGTGTCGCCTCCCAGCCGGCAGGTATCGACTGCGGCGCAACTTGCACTGCCGCGTTCGCATCCGGCGCGTCCGTTACGCTGACCGCGATGCCGGCGCCGGGCTCGGTATTCACCGGCTGGAGCGGCGCCTGTACCGGAACCGGCAGTTGCAGTGTGACCATGAGCGCGGATCTCGCTGCGACGGCCACCTTCGACACCGACGTGGTGCGCTACGTGGTCACGACTACCGCCGAGACCGGCCCGGGTTCATGGACCGCGGCAGTGATCGACATCAACAATAACCAATGCGGCGCACCCAGGAAACGCATCGAATTCAACATCCCCGCCGCAACCGATCCTGGCTGCAATGCGACAACCGGCGTGTGCGTAGTGCAAGTCGAAGAATTCAACGGACGCGATATCAATTGCGCGGATGTCGAAGTTGATGGCACTACGCAACCCGGCTGGATCGCCAACACCGCCATCGACCGCACCTTCAACGGACAGTTAAAGATCGAACTCAGCGGACGCGACGCGCTATTCGTGCATAACGACCGCTTCATTGTGCGTGGCATCGCTTTCGGGCCGATGCGGCTGGTGCATTTCGTGCGCAAGGTCGCCGGCACCGCATTCGTCACTACCGGGCCCACGGTGACAGGCAATTATTTCGGCTGGCGTGCCGACGGCCTGACCGCCACAGGCGGCCTGGACGGCAATCGAATCCGTCTCAATGAAGGCGACGTGGTGAACCTGGTCGATTCGCGCATCGGCAGCCCCTCCCCGGCCGACCGCAACCTGATCGCGGTCATCGGCGTAGCCGGCCACGGCATCGCGCTGCAGGGCGCCTCGGGCAGCGTGATCGAAAACAATGTGTTCAACCTCGACCGCAATGGCAACCCGAACAGCACACGTCTCACCAGCGCCATCTTCGTGCGCGACACCGGCAATGACGACAACATCATCCGCCGAAATGTCATTGCGACACCAAAGGAATACGGCTTCGTGTGCATCGGCCAGGGGCAGGGAAACACGCTAACCGAAAACCAGATCTTCGACGCCAATTCCAGCCACCTGAATGCGACTCCGCCGCAACAGTGGGCCATTTACCTGGGCGACTGCAACCGGCAACAGGCAGCACCGTCGATCACCATCACCGCCTACGGTGCCACGGTCGACGTGCAGGGTACGCTGAACAGCGTGGCGAACGAGACCTACCGCATCGAGTTCTTTCACAACGACACCCCGGACGAATTTAACTTCGGCCGCGCCGAGCGCTTTATCAGCGCAATGGACGTGACCACCAATGCCGCCGGCACGGCAACCATCGCCGCCGCCCTGCCGGCGTTTGCACGCAATGTATCGTCCACCGCCACGCGGCTGGGCACGGGTGACACGTCGCCGTTCTCGGCTGCCGTGATTTCCCCCCCAAATATCGACAAATTCACCGTCACCCCCAGCGCGAACGCGGGCGGCACAATCTCCCCGGCAACGGCGCAACAAGTCACCAACAGCTTCACCGCGACGTTTACCGTGGTGCCCGAGCCCAACCATATTGTGTTGATGGGTGGCACCTGCGGCGGCACACTCAACGGCACGACGTACACCACGGTGCCCATCGATCGCGACTGCACCGTTATCGCCGACTTCCACTTGCGCCAGTATTCGGTGGTGCCGAGCAAGGGGGCCAATGGTGGGATGGCGCCGGACACGCTTACGCGCGTGGACCACGGCGCAACGCTGTCCTTCCTGCTGCTGGGCGACCCGGGCTTCGATCCTGGCGTGACCGGCACTTGCGGCGGCACGCTGCTGCCCTCGCCTACGCAAGCAGGCGCTGCCACCTTCACCACCGATCCGGTCACCGCCGATTGCACGGTCATCGCCAGTTTTTCACTTAGCACCGTCACCCACACCGTCACACCCAGCGCGGGTGCCGGCGGAAGCATCAATCCATCGTCTCCGGTTTCCGTGATCCACGGCCAGCCGCAGACGTTCACCTTGATCCCCTCGCCGGGCTTCATGCCGGGCGAGATCGGCGGCACCTGCGGCGGCGCTGCGGTGGTGAACAGCTACACCACCATCCCCATCACCACAGACTGCACCGTGGTGGCGAGTTTCGTGCCGCTGACGTGGGCTGTTACGCCAAGCGCCGGGGAGCACGGCACAATATCTCCCGCGACCGTGACGCGAGTGAACCAGGGAGCCGGCTACAACTTCCAGATCCAGGCTGATCCGGGCTACCAGCTCGTCATGGGCGGCACCTGCAACGGCACACTCTACAACCTCGGCGACGGCGCCTATATGTTCAGCGGCGCCGGTGCGGTGGCCGATTGCACGCTGGTGGCGACGTTCACGCTCATTCCCGATCCCATCATCAGCGTCTCGAAGGGCGGCGAAGGCATAGGCAGCATCGTCAGCACGCCGGCCGGTATCGATTGCCCCGGTTCCTGCAGCGCGGTGTTCCCGCTCGGCAGCACAGTGACACTGACGCCGGTGCCGGCAGCGAACTCCTACTTCCTCGGCTACGCCGGTTGCCCGCAACCCGGTGTTGTCAATACACCCTGCACGTTCACGGCCGACGGCAACAAATCCATATTCACGGATTTCCGCAGGTCGACTGTAAACATCGTAGTCGTGAAGGCGGGCAGTGGCGCCGGCAGTGTCACCGGCGGCGGCATCGATTGCGGCAGCACCTGCACGGCCACCGTGGCGTATGGCCCCGGAATCGTGCTCAATGCAGTGCCTGCATCCGGCTCGACCTTCCGCGGCTTCACCGGCCCCGGTTGCTTCGGCTCGGGCGATTGCACAGTCAACACCGGCGATGACCGCACCATCGTTGCTACTTTCGATTCGGATGCGCCTGCGTTCACGGTAACCAACACCAACGGCAGCGGCACAGGATCTTTCATGGATGCGCTCTCGACGATTTACAACGCCGCAACCGACTTCTGCCTCCCCGGCCAGAAAACCATTGCCTTCAACATTCCTGCCGCAAGCGATCCGGGCTGCGATGCTGCCACCGGCATTTGCCGCGTGCAGATACCGGAGAACCTGTCTATCCGTTGCGCCGACCTGGTCATCGACGGCTACACCCAACCCGGCGCCACGCCCAACACGGCGACGGATTTCTCCAACAACGCGGCCATCAAGGTCGAGTTCAATGCGAATCTCCCCGGCGCCTTTCCCGGACAGGTCAATATCGGCCGCAGCACCACGCATCCGTTTGGCAACATCGGCGCCAGCAACGTCACGCTGCGCGGCATCGCATTCCCACGCCATACCCTGGGTATCGTCACCGGCAATTCGGGTTCGGTGATCCACGGCGGTTTTGGCGGGCATGTGGTATCCGGCAATATGTTCGGCTGGCATGCCGATGGTTCACGCGCAAGCGGCGCAGTGTCGCAAGGCATCAACATCATCGGCGCCTTCCTGGTCAACCTGCGTATCGGCGGTCCGACGCCGGCAGATCGCAATCTGGTTACCTACCGCGACGCCGCACTGTGCTGCGAAGGCTCCAGCCGCGGCATCTTCGGCGAGGGTGTGGCGGGGAGCACATTCGAGGGCAACTATCTCAACATCGGCCGGGACGGCCTGCCGGTAGTGACCAACGGGGTCACCGGCGGCATCAGCCTGTCCGGTGGTCTCTCGGGCGGCACGCCGTACGCGTCCAACAATCTCATCGTCCACAATGTCCTGGCCAATATCAACGGCACACCGGTCGTAACCGGCGGTGGCGGCGGCAATACGGTGAGTGAGAACCTGATGTTCGGCCATCCCGCGCATCTTCCGGGCATCAGTTTTTATCCGCTTGGCTCAGGCGGCAGTAATCCGCAGCTAGCGCCGGTCGTGACGGCGGTGACGCTGCTGCCTGCCGGCACACTGGTGGCAGGCTCGGTCGCGGCACCCGCAGGCGAAACAATCAAACTGGAATTCTTCGATAATCCCGCGCCCTACGAGGGCAATGCCGGCCGCGCCAATTCGTTTGCCGGCAACGCCCTCGTCACCGCCATGGCCGGCGACGTGGCGTCTTTCAGCGTCATGTTGCCCGCGACGGTGCGCAACGTTGCAGTGACGGCCACCAGAGTCTCAAGCGGCGACACTTCAACTTTTTCAACTGCGGTAGCGCCGACAACGGGCATTGCGCTGACTGTGGCGAAGTCGGGCCCGGGCACGGGCACTGTGAACGGCGGCGGAATCGACTGCGGCGCGATATGCACGATTGCGATTGCTCCCGGCGCCACCATCACGCTCATCGCAACGCCGGCGCCGGGCGCGGTATTCGCCGGCTGGTCAGGCGGCTGTACCAATGCCACCGGTCCCTGTGTGATCACGGTCAATGAAAGCGCTACCGTCAGCGCGCGCTTCACCGTACCCGGCCACACGCTGACGGTAACCCGCAGTGGAAACGGCGCGGGCAAGGTCACCAGCGAGCCAGGCGGCATCGACTGCGGCAGCGAATGCTCCACCGAGTTTCCGATCGGCAGCACGGTGACGTTGACGGCCTCGTTTATCAACGCGAACCGCTTCGCCTGGGGCGGAGACTGCACGGGCAGCGCACTAACCTGCACGATCACGATGAACGGCGCACGTACCGTCGATGCACGGTTCCTGATGATAGACACCGGCAATCCCACGGCCGTGCTGACTGCACCGGCGGTAGTGGACCTGAACGCCACGTTCCTCCTCGACGCCAGCCAGAGTTTCGACGCTGAGGGTGAGATCAGTTCGTACACCTACACCGCCGTACAGAAGCCACCCGGCAGCACAGTATTCAGCGGCGATTTCTCCCGCCAGGAAAGTTCGATGAGTGTCACTGCCGACCTCCCCGGTGTCTATCGCTTCCGGCTCGTTGTGCAAGATGACTCCGGCAACGTGAGCGCGCCAGTCGAAGTAACCGTACTGTCGACAGATCGCGTGCGCCCCACCGCCATCCTTGATGTGCCGGCTCGCGTGCTTGAAGGACGCACCAGTGTACTGAGCGGCGCACGTTCGTTCGACACCGGCGGCGGCCACATCACGGCCTATCGCTGGTCCGCGATACTGCGTCCGCCAGGCAGCAACGTCTTTAATTCGCCCAACAATACACAGAATGCGACGCTGAATTTCACCCCGGACAAGCCGGGCGCATGGACGTTGCGGCTGGAAGTCACCGACGATTTCGGCAACACCAGTACACCCGATGATGTGACTTTCACGGTCGTCGATGTCGACACCACCAATCCCACTGCCGTGCTGAGTGCTCCTGCTGTTGTGGACCTGAACGCCATCGTCCTGCTCGACGGCACCCAGAGTTTCGATGGCGAGGGCGAGATTGCCCAATACATCTACACGGCATTCGAGAAGCCGGAGGGCAGCACGGTGTTCAGCGGCGATTTCGCGCGCCAGGACAGTTCGATGAATATCACGGCCGACAAATTCGGCGTCTATCGCTTCCGGCTCGTCGTGGTCGACGACTCCGGCAATCGCAGTGCAGCGAGCGAAGTGACCGTGATCGCCCGCGACCGGGTGAACCCGACGGCCGTGATTACCGCGCCCACGCAGGCATTGACCGGCGCCGTCGTCAATGCCACCGGCGCCTCGTCGTTTGATGGCGGTGGCGGCACGGTGAAAAAGTACCGCTGGTCACTACCGCAGCGCCCCACGGGCAGCACCGCGCAGTTGTCCACGCTGGTGTCCGACCAGCCTCAAACCAGCTTCACCCCCGACCGTGCCGGCACCTATCGACTGGCCCTGACGGTAGAAGACGATGCGGGCAATGCCAGCGCAAGCGTAAGCAGTACATTGCTCGTCAACATTCCCGACACCAGCGTGCCCATTGCCATCATCGATGGGCCCATCACAGGCAAGCTGGGTGTTCCCATCACGCTGAGTGGCGCGGCATCGGCCGATCTCAACGGCAGCATCGCGGAATACCGCTGGACCCGGTCGCAGCGGCCGTCCGGCAGCATGGTGCTGGAAACACCGGTTATCTCTTCCTCATCGTCACTCACGTTCACGCCGGACAGGCTGGGCAACTACATCATTCGCCTGGTGGTAGTGGACAATGCGGGCAATGCGAGTGCTGCGTTCACACAACGCATCGTCGTCGGGGATACCGATGCGCCGACCGCAGTGCTGACCGCATCACCGCTGCCTGTCACGCTCGGCAGCAAGATGATGCTCTCGGGCGAGAACTCGTTCGATCCAGGCGGCTTGCCGCTTCGCTTCTATGCCTACACCGTTGCCGAAGCGCCGCCGGGCAGCCAATTCGACGCCAATGACTCCATCGACGTCACCTCGCACGATTCGGTGGAGTTCCTGCCGGACGTGGCGGGCGGATGGCGCTTCTCGCTATCGGTACAGGACAATTCCGGCCGGTCGAGCCCGCGCACCAGCCTATTTGTGCCGGTGGTGTATTCGGGGAGCCCAACCGCGGTAATCGACGGACCCGACGTGGGCAAGATCGACATCGCGATTGCTTTCGACGGCTCGGCTTCGCAGGGCCTCAACAAGTCTCGCCCCATCGTGCGCTACCTGTGGTCGGTAACGCGCGTGGGCCGCGGCAGCCATATCGCCCTCAACGCACCCGTCAGCTCCGCCTCGCCGATATTTTCGCTGACACCGGACACGCTGGGAATCTTTGACGTGTCGTTGATTGTCGAGGACGCGATGGGACTGAGAAGCCCGGCGACCAAGACGACGGTGCGAATTTCAGATACCGATGCACCGGTCGCCGTGCTGGACGCTAGGCCATCGCCTGCGATCGTCGATACCCCCGTCACGCTGGACGGCAGCGAATCATTCGATGTCGGCGGCAGCGGCATTGCACGGCTCTCCTTCCGCTTCATCGAGGTTCCTGCCGACCGCACCACCGTTCGCAACCCGCCGGCCAATATCGGCATCGCCGTCGACCCGGTACACCACGGCTACGTACTGGAAAATTCCATCACCACATTCACGCCGGACTGGCCCGGCATGTGGCGCATCCAGCTGGTGGCCACGGACAATGTCGGACTGGTCAGCGTCGGCGATACCATCTCGCTGGCGGTGCTGAAGAATGGTGTGGCCACTGCCGTCATCGATGGTCCGTCGAGTGCGCTGGTGGGCACGCCGTTGACCTTTGACGCCAGCCAATCCAGTGGCGCCGGCAAGGCCATTGTGAGTTATCGCTGGTCATTCAGCCACGTCCCTGACGGTAGCACCGCGCCCAGCGGCACGGTCGTGACAAGCACGCCCACGTTCTCGTTCACGCCGGATCGTTTCGGCCCGTACATGTTGCGACTCGTCGTCGAAATGAGCGACGGCAGCACCAGCTCGAGTACGGCCAAGTCAATCAAGGTATCGAGCGCAGGTATTCCGGTGGCGGTCCTGACGGTGGCGCCGACACCTGCATTCGCGGGCGGCACGGTGACGCTTTCCGGTGAAGACTCGTACGCCAACGACGGCTTCGCGCTGGACCGCTATCAGTTCTCCGTTGTCAGCCGGCCGGCTGGCAGCACCGCGTTCGATACGCCGGTATCGTCGATAAACCCTGTCATGACGTTTACACCGGACGTCCCCGGCGCATGGAAATTCCGCCTGGTGGTGCTGGATGCGCTGCATGTGGCCAGTGAAGCCGATGAGATCTCCGTCGCGATATTCCCGGGCGCTGTGCCTGCTGCGCCGGGCAACGCTGCCGCCGTCCCCGGCAATGGCATTGCGATCATTTCATTCAGCGAACCGGCGGCCAACGGTTCGGAAATCACCTCGTACACGGTAAGTTGCCAGGCCGGTGCTTCGGTCATCACCAAATCAGGCCCCACCTCGCCGATCACCGTAACCGGGCTTGCCAATGGCACCACCTATTCGTGCGTGGTGCGCGCCACCAATGCGCTGGGCAGTAGTGACCCGTCGAGCGCAGTCAGCGTGAACCCGGCGGCACCGTTCGCGCTGGTGTCCATCGATTCGCGCAAAACGCACGGCCCCGCCGGCGACTTTGACCTGGCCATCCGCAGTGGCATCCCGGTCAACGGTCCGGTGACGGTGGAACCGCGCACAGCGGGCACCGGGCACCGGATTGTCTTCACCTACAATGCGCCCGCGCTTTCTTTTGGCGGCGTGACGGCAACGACGGCCGCCGGTGCGGCGATCGGCAGCCCGACCGTTGTGTTCGCGGGCAACGAAGCCATCGTCACCCTGCACGCGATCCCGGACCGGACACGGGTGCAGGTCAATCTCCTTGGCGTAAATGGCAAGGTGAACGCGAGCGTTACGCTGGGATTCCTCATGGGTGACGTGAATGGTTCGCGCGCCGTCGACGAAGCCGACCTGCTTGCCGCGAAATCGCGTGCGGGCCAGGTCGTCACTGACAAAAACTTCATGTTCGACCTGAACATCAACGGCGTGGTCAGCGCATCGGAAATGTCGGCGATCAAGGCGCGCAAAGGTTTGTCACTGGACTAGTCACACCGGAATAAACGCTTGGTCAAGCGTTAAACACAAGCACTGGCGCGCTTCTCACGGCTAAAATGGCCTGAAAAGCGCGCCAGTGCTTGACTTTTGTTTATAAAAATCCGCGCTAGTCACCCGCCAGCAACAGCAACGCCAGCCCCAGCCCCACCGGCAACGCCACGCGCCGGCCCAATGGCAACGGTTCGCCGGGAATCACTTTCACGGGGACGAACGACGTGTCCATCAGCCGCACCGCCAGCGAATTATTGAGGAAGCGATTGGCAATGCCCTGCGGCGACGCGCCCACCAGGATTTCATTGCAATGCAGGTCGCGCGCCAAGTCGGCCACGCAGCGTTCGGTGGGGCCGACCATCATGTACGTTGTGAACGGTGCACCTGAACATGTCGCCAGTTCCCGCGCCGCTGCCAGCGCCAGCGTGGATTGTTCACGCCGGTAACGGTCGCGCGCGTCACGCGAAATCCAGCGCGAGATGTAGCGGCTGAATCGCGGTTGCACGTTGACGAGCAGCAGGTGGCCCGCCTCGCCGGCGCGCCATGCGTTGATGGCCGAACGCACCGCGTTGAGGCTGTTGGCCGAACCATCGACGGGGATCAGCAGTCGTTTCATGCCCGGTCTCAGGCTGATTGTTTGGCGAGCTCGTGCCCTTGCCCTGCCCGCCGCCGCGCCATGAGAAAACCGACCGCGAAAATACCCGCAATTACGCCGACGTACACCAGCGGCGAAATCCAGGCATTGGCCGCAAGATAGTCCGCAAACATCGGCTCACCGAGCATCATCTTCGCGGCGGTCCAGCCCAGCACGGCCACGCCGACGTAGACGATTGCCGGATACCGCTCCACCCATTTGAGGATGAGCGTACTGCCCCAGATGACGATGGGAATGCTGATGAGCAAGCCCAGCACCACCAGCAGGAAGCTGCCGTGTGCGGCGCCGGCAACAGCCAGTACATTATCGAGCCCCATGGTGGCGTCGGCGATCACGATGGTCTGCATGGCGCCCCAGAATGTCGCCGCAACGGGCAACGTACCGTGCGCGGTCGCATCGACCGGCTTCAATAATTTGCATGCAATCCACACCAGCACCGCGCCACCCGCGAACATCAGGCCCGGGATGCCCAGCAGCCAGACCACGGCAGTCGTCATCAGCACACGCACGACGATGGCGCCGGCGGTTCCCCAGAGGATGGCTTTTTTCTGCTGGTCGCGCGGCAGGCTGCGTGCCGCCAGCGCGATGACGATTGCGTTATCGCCGGCCAGCGCCAGGTCGATGATGACAATGGCGAACAGGGCAGAGAGAAATTCAGGTGAGAACAGTTCCATGCGGTCTCCGGATCGGGAAGTTACCGGCACCGCAAAGAAAAACCTTGCCGCACCGGCATTGCGGTAACAGGGCAAAGGTCTTGCTCTACAAATCCAACTGGACTTGCCAGCCTGACCGGGATATCTCATCGAGAACCCGTGTTGACGACCAGGCTGCAGCGAGCTACTCCCCTTCGAGAAGCACTTCGTTCATTACGAGGGGAATTGTCGCGCGGCGCTCATCTCCTGCGGATGAAGAATTGCAATGCCTGTATTGCGATTTGCAATACCTGCGCGCATGCAGAAATGCGGAAGTAGGACAATGCCGACTTGTCGTGATGCTGGTTTTCCGCTATAAAGTCTCATGTCCTGGAAACAGGGCAGCCCCCAAAGGGGAGTAGCTTTTATGGTTGTGTCGTCAATACGTATCCGGGCAACCGGGTGCCGGTGCAGCCAGCGATCAGACCCGCGTTCAACGCGGCGCCGGGATTGTTAGCGAGACCTTTGCCTTCGACGCTTTTGATGGCAATGGTCTTTTTTCATGTCGGCCTTTGCCATTTTCATCGAATGGGCAAAGGCCGTTTCGTTTCTGCAACACGGGAAACGAAACCATGACTGACAATTGACCGGGGCAGTATTCCTGCCGAAAAAAATGACGCGTTCCACCCTGAGAAAATATTTCAAGCACGGCATGTTCCCGCAACTGCAGGTGTTCGAGGCCTGCGCCCGCCTGGGCAGCTTCAGCCGCGCGGCCGATGAACTTTGCCTGGCCCAGCCCACGGTGTCCTGCCAGATGAAGAAGCTCAACGAAACCGTGGGCATCGCCCTGTTCGACATGTCGGGCCGCCCGGGGCAACGTGTTGCACTCACCGCAGCGGGCAAGGAGCTGCTGGAATTGTGTAGCGGCGTGTTCGACCAGTTCGGCTTGTTCGAGCGGCGCCTCGCTGCGCTGGATGCGCTCACACGACGCCAGTTGCGCATTGCCACCACGGGCAATATGCAATACGGACTCACGCAGGCGCTTACGCAGGCACCATGGCGCGGGTCCGCACCGGACGCCACTTGCGAGATCATCACCGAGGTGATGAATCGCCGGCAGATGCTGCACGCCATGGACTCGGCGATCTGGTCGCACGATATTTATTTTTTCGAGGATGGCCCGCGGGAAAATGAACGCGCCGGCGAGCCGGAATTGCTCACGGAAATTTCCGGCATCGAGTTATGTGTGATGGCGCGCCACGACCACCTGCTGGCTCGCCGCAAGCAGGTACGGCTGCAGGAACTCGCCGGCCAGCCATGGATTTTTCGCGAACCGGGTTCAGGCACACGCGATGCGCTCGACGCGCATTTCGCGCAAACAGGTTTTGTGGCCGAGGTGCGCATGACACTCGGCAGCAACGATGCGATCCGCGCCGCCATCCTCGATGGCTCGGGCATTGGCGTGTTGCCGGCGCAAATGTTTCGCGATAGTCCGGAAAAAGAAGGCCTGGTGCAGCTCGCGGTGGAAACATTTCCGTTGCGCCGTCGCGGCTACGCAATGACGCCGGGAAGCCGCACGGCCAACGCGGAAGGATTGATTGCCGCCTTGCGTGTGGTCGATAAGACTCAGGACTGTTTGAAAAGATGAAAATATTGCCGGGACACCGGCAGTGTTTCCTTCAGCCCCTTGATATGCACAACCAGTTTCTCCGGGCCTTCACGCACGGCGCGGTCGATCGCGTGCGCATTGATGATGACGCCGCGATGCACCTGCCAGAACACTTCATCGTCCAGCCCTTCAATCAATTCTTTCAACGGTGTGCGCACCAGCGCTTCGGAATCCTTCAGCACAATGCGCGTGTACTTGGTATCCGACTGGAAAAACAAAACGTCCTCGACGTTGATGAGCTTGGTGTGATTGCCCAGTGAAGCGCGAATCCATTTCAGCTTGCTCGGGCCGGCCTTGGCACCATGGACACCCTGGTTCAACAACTGTCCCAGCAGGCCACTCAAATCAGGGGGCGCGGCGTTCAGGCGTTTCTTGATGCGTGCCACGGCCGCGGCGAGGCGATCGGCTTCGACCGGTTTCATCAGGTAATCGACGGCGCCGTTCTCGAAAGCCTGCACCGCGTATTCGTCATACGCTGTGATGAAAACGAGGTGTGACGCATCACCGATTTCCGCGGCCACCTCCAGCCCGGTTTTGCCAGGCATGCGGATATCGAGGAAAGCAACCTGGGGACGATGCTTGCGCCACATTTCCAGTGCTTCCACACCGTTTTTCGCGATGCAGGTGATGTCGAGTTCGGGCCAGGTTTCCTTCAGCGTCGCGACCAGACGGTCGCGCATGAGGGGTTCATCTTCAGCGATCAAGGCGGTAGTCATACGTGTTTCCCCTTTGAGGAATTCTGCGACGCGAAATCAGTTTTTTTGTTTTTGACCTGCAGCGGCAGGTCGATCACTGCGATAAATCCATGCGGTACATTTTTCGCCACCACCAGGTGCGCGTGGTCCGAGAACAGGACACGCAAACGCTGGCGGATATTGTCCAGCCCCACGCCACCGCCGGACTTGGCGAGGTCGGGCCCCCGCCCCGTGTCGATAACGGTGATCTTCAGCCGGCCGCCTTCGCTGTCGGCACTGACATCGATCCGGCCACCTTCGAGACTCGGCTCAAGGCCGTGCTTGATGGCGTTTTCAACCAGCGAGATCAGCATCGCCGGGGGCACCTGCATGTCCTTCAAGGGTTCCGGCAGCGACAGGTTGAATTGCAGGCGGTCATCCATGCGCGTCTGCATGATCGTGAGATAGGCTTCCATGGTGCGAAATTCGCAACCGAGCGTGGCGGTGTCTTCACGCAGGCTGGCCAAGCCACCGCGCAGGAACGTGATGAGTTGCGCCGTGAGTTGCGCGGCCTCGGGCGCCTTGCCTTCAGCCAGTTGCTGCACGGAGGCAAGCGTATTGAAAAGGAAATGAGGTTCAACTTGCGCCTGCATGAGCTTCAGCCGCGCATCGGCCAACTGGCGGCCCATGCGTTCCTGCTGCGCCTGCTGTTCGAGTTGCTGGTTGCGCCGCTGTAATTGGCCGCGCCGGTATTGCACGATGCTGACCATCAGCACGGCATAGACCATTCCCGCGATCAGGCCGGCCATGAGGATTTTCGGCGCGATCCTCACGAACTGGGCCAGCACCTGGTCCCAGGCGCTGGTCTTCACAACATTGGCACCGAAACCGCCGAACATCGCGCCCGACACCGTCACCACCAGCAGCAGGATGAAGCTTTTCATTCCCGTCTTGAAGCGGAACGGGCCAAACCATGCGCTGATCAGGGCGACAATCATCGACAGCAGGATCACGCCGCTGAGGCTGAAGGCAGCGACCCATCCCAGGTTTTCCATCGCCATTTTGGCGAGCACCGCCGAGCCGACCCAGAGCGTCACCAGCGTAGCGATATAGCGTGTCTGGTTTTTGCGAAAGGCGGCGTCAAAGGCGCGAACGTCCGAGCGCTCCTCGGCCGTCAGCATGCGCAAGCTGCGGGCTTCCTGCTGCGCGTACCAGCGTTTGTGCCAACTTAGCAGGTTGCGCCATTGGCGGGCTGCTTTGGCGGGATTGGCGGGATTGGCATTAGGGTTCGTCATGTCAGGGCGAGAGAGTACCTAACATCGCGCCCGCCAACAACCCGGGCGCGATGAACAACGAATACGCACGATGAATACCCGTCCCCTTGCGGCGGCGCCGGCACCGGCCCTCCTGCCGGCCGCCTTTGCCGTGTGTAAACTATCCGGGCCGCTTACCAAAATAACGAGGAGTTCTGATGGCCGATATTTCAATGAAACGCACACACCACCTTGGCCTCAAGGGTGCGCGCGCCGCTGCCGACAAAATGGCCGACAAGCTGGGCGAAAAATTCGACCTGACCGGTGACTGGAAAGGCAACACGCTGAGTTTCACCCGTCCCGGCGTAAACGGTTCGCTCGTGGTGAGCGAAACCGAAATGCTGCTGGACGTGACGCTGGGCTTCATGCTGAAAATGATGAAGGGCCCCATCGAAAAAGCGGTGCATGAACAACTGGACAAGGTGCTCGACGCCGCACCTGCGAAACCCGCCGCAAAAGTGGCTACGCCGACAGCAAAAACCAAGCCTGCACCGGCTGCGAAACCTGCGTCAACCGCAAAAAAACCGGCTGCAAAAAAGAAATAGGATTTGCGCAGGCGCGCAGGCAAACAAGCCAGAAGGCCGCAGCGAAAACTACGCGGCCTTCGCGGTGTGGTCCGCCGCCACGGTCTGCCAGAACGCCTTGAGATCACGCACTGCATGCTCGTTTTCGCGCTCGAAATTCTCGCGCTCACGCGCCGCACGCGCCTCGTAGTGCATGGCCTCACGACTGCGGCCCAGGCTCGCATACATGGCAGCCATGCCTTCGCAGGTGATGGCGACTTTGCTGGTGGGGCGATTGGCATCGGCGATTTCGTAGGCCGCTTCCAGCGCTTCCAGTCCATTGTCGAAAGACTTCGCGGCTGAATACAACTTGCTGATTTCAATATTGGTGTCGATCAGCCTGGGGTTGTGGCGGATCTGCGTGGCGCGCGTCAGTGCCTCGTCAAGCGCGGTTAACGCCTCGGCACTTTTTCCCTGCAAGCCGCGCAATTGCCCCAGGCAGAAAAACGCGCGCGCCTCGGCGTCAATATTGTGTTCAGCCTGCGCGATGCCGAGGACGTAATGAATGCGGCGATCGGCGTCGGCCGCGAGCTCGTCGAATTTTTCCGGCGTAGCGGCCTGGGCATGCCTGGCACGCTGCACCGACAGGAAAGCCTTGTTACCCGACATCAGGTAAGCCGGCGTCACCAGGCCGGCGCGTCCGCCGGAAATATTCACCAGCGCGATGCCCTGGTCGTATTCCGCATCGGCTTCATCGAAGCGCGCCAGGTTTCCGTACACCAGGCCGAAAGTATTGTGAACGCGCACCTGGAGCGGCGCATCACTGAGGTCGTTGGCTTCATCGCGACAGACTTGCAGCATATCGAGCACGACGATGTTGGCGTCGAGGATAAAACTCGACGAGCCTGCCATGGTGGTCAGCGCGAAAGCCGCGCCGCCGCGATTGCCCAACTGGCGTCCGAGCGTAAACGCGTCGATTGACGTGGCGATGGATTCGATAAAGGAGCCGTTGCCACCCTGGCACAGCGCCAGTGAATTCAGCGCTTCAAGTTCAGCGTCCGGGCTCTCCTGCCGCGCCAGGCGGTAAGCGTGGCGGGCCAGTCCGATGCTCGAGCGGGTATCACCGCGCCTCGAGCTATTGATGGCGTTGTCACAGGCGGCCTGCAGTGCAGCAGAAACCATGATGTCATCACCGAATGAGTGCAACGATTTGCTTATGCCGTAAGCGGCCCGAAATTCTGGACTGGCGTTTCGAACTCACACCGGCTTTTTTATTATGATGCGCGTTTTTTTCAGTTGTGTGAACTATTGCAAAGCCCGCCCGTGCGGAATGAGCCGCTTAACGCAAACTTAACGCCCCGGTGTTTCCCGTTTACAGCGGAAAAATCATGCAACTAGTCGTCGCGTGCGCCAGCACTTTGCCGTTGGCATCCAGCAGACGACCTTCGGCCACCCCAAGTCGCCGACCGACATTCACCACTTCACCTACGCCGCGCACCAGCCCCGTCTGGACCGTGATGGGGCGCACGAAGGTGATCTTGAATTCGATGGTGGTGTAACCGAAGCCCACCTCCACCATCGACTGTACGGAACAGGCCATGCACGAATCCATGATGGTCGCGGCGAAACCGCCATGCACGGTACCCAGCGGGTTGTAGACGCCCAGCCCCGGCGTGGCTTCAAACACCGCCCTGCCCCGCTCAATTTCCACCAGTCGCATGTCCATGCGCTCACCGATGGGTGGCTGCGGATACTTTCCCGAAATGATGCCCTGCAGGAATTCGAGCCCGGATACGCTCTTGAGAATCGCCGCATCGACGACGCCGTAGTTTGCGGTCTTCTGTTCGTTCATTTCAGCCACGACGTTTCTCCCATTCCTTGACGATGCCGAACGGATCGGCGTGATTGTCCAGCAGGCGGCCGATCAGCACCGTCTCACGTTCTGCAATTGTCTGCAGGAAATGATCCGCGCCACCCATGTGCTTGAACGCGGTGAATCCCGTTTCCAGGAATTGCTGCATTTCACCCAGGCCCGCGAGCCGCGCGGGACGGCGCAGCATTTTCAGCGCGGAATGAATCATCGGCTTGCGGACCACCACTTCCAGCCCCTTGCCGACACGCTGCATCAGTGCGACCTGGTGGAGGCGATCATCACGCCGTCCCACCTTGCGGAAAGCATTGGCATAGCTTGCTTCCGTTAACCTGGCGCTTCCGAGTTCGCGGGCCAGCTCCTGGTCGAATTCCTCCGCCAACACGTCCAGTTCCAGCGCGCGATCCACCGTATCGAACGCGAACTGCGGCAGCAGGCGTTTCATGGTGGGATACATGCGCACGAGATCGCGGTCGCGAAGGGCTGAATCCTTGGTGCCATAGAGTTCATCCAGAAAGAACGCGATGGCCTTTGCGTAACGCACATCGGCCGCGAGGTCTGCGTAAGTGCGGCGCAGGCGTTGCTGTTGCCAACTTTTCACGGCCAGCAGGCGGGCATCGAATTCCGGATCGGCCGCGGCCTGGCGAGAGGCATGGCCACGCAGGTTTTCAAGTTGTTTAAGTCGTTCAAGCATGGGAAATCAGGGGCAATCGAGAGGGTGCCAAGGTCTTGCGCCGATTAGAGCAAGCAATCTAATTGAGTTGTCGCGGCTTGAATCCGCGCTGGTATTCTACGCAGCAACCCCCACCTATTGCGGCAAATGAACAACAGCCCCTACTCGACTGTCCCCACCGACGCCGGCCCCCTGGCGAAAATTTTCGCCACCGCGCGCAAAGCCTATGAAGGCAATCGCATGCCGAACGCCGAGGCGAGGCGTGACGCCCTGTCGAAGCTGGCACACCTGCTGACCGAAAACACCGGCGCCATCGAACAGGCCATCAGCGCGGATTTCGGCAATCGTTCCGCGCACGAAACGCGACTGCTCGAAATATTCCCGGCGCTGAGCGCTGTGCGCGATGCACGCAAGCACGTGAAGTCGTGGATGAAATCCAAGCGCAGCTGGGCCTCAATGTGGTTCCTGCCCGCGCGCAACGAAATCCGCCCCCAGCCGCTGGGGGTGGTCGGCATCATCGTGCCGTGGAACTATCCGGTCCTGCTGGCAATAGCACCGCTGGCCGCGGCGCTCGCAGCGGGAAACCGCGTGATGGTGAAAATGAGCGAGCTCACGCCACACACCAGCGAGCTGTTTGCGAAACTCATTGCGCAGCATTTTCCCGCCGACCAGGTCACCGTGATCAACGGGGATGCAAACGTGGCCAGAGATTTTTCCTCGCTGCCTTTCGATCATCTTCTGTTCACCGGATCGACCTCGGTTGGCAGGCAGGTCATGCATGCTGCGGCTGAAAACCTGACGCCGGTAACGCTGGAACTCGGCGGCAAATCCCCCGCCATCGTCGGACCGGAATGCCGCATCGATGAAGCCGCCGCGAAAATCATGTTCGGCAAGTGCCTCAATGCCGGCCAGACCTGCATCGCGCCGGACTATGTGCTGCTGCCGCGCGCGCAGGAGCAGGCTTTCGCCATTGCCGCCCAGCGTGTGGTGGCCGAGCTTTATCCTTCGCTGGCACGCAATCCTGATTACACCGCGATCGTCAACGCGCGCCACCACGAGCGCCTCAATGGCTACCTGGCCGATGCCGCCGCACGCGGCGCCTCGGTGCTGCCGATGCTGCCGGCAGGTGAATCGCTTGAATCGCTGGGGGCAAAAGGCAAGATTCCCCCCACACTGGTGGCCAGCGTCAACGATGATATGCGACTGATGCAGGATGAAATCTTCGGGCCGATCCTGCCGCTAGTGCCCTATGACAATCTTGACGAGGCCATTCGCTACGTCAACGCGCGGCCCCGTCCCTTGGCGCTGTACTACTTCGGCAATTTCGATGATCACATCCAGCGCGTGCTCAATGAGACCGTCGCCGGTGGCGTCACCATCAACGATACGTTGCTGCATATTTCGCAGGAGGGACTGCCCTTCGGTGGCGTGGGTCCGTCCGGCATGGGCGCTTATCACGGCAGGCAGGGATTTGAAACGTTCTCAAAAATGAAGCCGATTTTTCACCAGTCGCCGGTGAACGGACTGCACCTGTTCAAGCCGCCGTACGGCAAGCGCTTCGACTCGCTGGTCAAATTCCTGCTCAAGTAATGACCTCGCGGCGCGCGTTTTTGAAAGTGGGGCTGGCGGGCGCGTTCGTACTCGCGGTTGCGCGCGGAATGGACCGGCAGGTTTTTGCCCAGGCGCCCACCGGGGGATCGCTTGACCTGAAAAAACTGGCGAACAAGGATGCGGATTGCATTGCTGCACTGGCTCCCGCCATCCTCAACGGCGCGCTTCCTGCCGATCCTGCCGCACGACTGGTTGCCATCAATGAAGTCGTCGAAGCATTCGATCGCACCGTTGCCGGACTCTCCCCGGCAATCCAGAAAGAAGTCGAACAACTCTTGAGCCTCCTCACCTTCGCGCCAACGCGCCGGCTCGTCGCCGGTGTTTCTGCGCCCTGGCATGAAGCCACAGAGGCCGATGTGAGCCGCTTCATCGAACAATGGCGGCAAAGCCGTTTCTCCGTGCTGCAACAGGGTTACCAGGCGCTGTCGCAGCTGATGATCGCCTGCTGGTACGGCAATCCGCTTGCGTGGGAAAGCATCGGCTACGGCGGCCCACCGCAAGCGCGTGAGCTGGGATTGCTGTGAGCGCCTCGGTTATCAGCGATCCCATCCGGATTGCGCTGGCCGATGAATCGCGCGGATGGAAAGTCATTGATGGCTCGCGCCTCACGCGTGATATTTACCTGGAGTGCGATGTGGTCATTGTCGGCTCCGGCGCTGGCGGCGGCACCACGGCAGAAGCATTGACGCTGGCAGGTTTGAAGGTGCTGATGATCGAGGAAGGTCCGTTCAAGAGCTCAACGGACTTCCGCATGCGCGAACGCGATGCCTATCCGCAGCTTTATCAGGAGTCCGCCGGCCGGCAAACGAAAGACAAGGCCATCACTATCCTGCAGGGACGCGCGGTGGGCGGTTCCACTACCGTCAACTGGACTTCCAGTTTCCGTACGCCGCCGGCAACGCTAAAGCACTGGGAAAAACACTGGGGACTCGACGAATACACGGTGGCCCGCATGGCGCCGTGGTTCGAAAAAATGGAGGCGCGCCTGTCGATCACGCCATGGCCGGTCGCGCCCAATGAGAACAACGACATCCTGCGGCGCGGCTGCGAACAACTGGGCATTCCCGCAGCCGCGATCCGCCGCAACGTGAAAGGCTGCTGGAACCTTGGCTACTGCGGCATGGGTTGCCCGACCAATGCCAAGCAATCGATGCTGGTGACCACCATCCCCGATTCGCTGGACCGCGGCATGCAACTCATTCATTCGGCGCGGGTTGACAAACTTTCGCATCGTTATGGGCGCATCACCTCGTTGGTGGCGCGCGGCATGACGCCCGATGCTGTTGGCGTGAACGCCGCGGCCGGGCCGTGGAAAATCCATGTCCGTGCACGCCACTATGTGCTCGCCGGCGGCGCCATCAACAATCCGGCGCTGATGCTGCGTTCGCATTTTCCCGATCCGCACCAGACGCTTGGCAGGCGAACGTTCCTGCACCCTTCGCCGATCAGCGCCGCCATCATGGAGCAGAGAGTCGAGGCGTATTCCGGTGCGCCGCAAAGCATTTACTCCGATCATTTCCTGGATTCGCTGCCGCACGACGGCCCGATCGGCTTCAAGCTCGAAGCGCCGCCGATTCATCCGGTGCTGGCGGGCATCACCCTGCCCGGGTTCGGCGCGGGGCATGCCGCGTGGATGAAGCGCCTGCCGCACATGCATGTGGCGATCGCGCTCATGCGCGACGGGTTTCATCCGCAAAGTAGCGGCGGCCGCGTCGGAATACGCAACGACGGCAGTGCGCTGCTGGACTATCCCATCACACCTTATGTGTGGGAAGGCATCCGCCATGCACTGCGGGTGATGGCCGAAATCCAGTTTGCGGCTGGGGCCAAAATTGTCATGGCGCTGCATGAGGACGCAACCCCCTG
Source organism: Betaproteobacteria bacterium (assembly GCA_040006575.1). Classification (GTDB taxonomy): domain Bacteria; phylum Pseudomonadota; class Gammaproteobacteria; order Burkholderiales; family Usitatibacteraceae; genus UKL13-2. The sequence continues at coordinate 4,401 of JBDTWS010000019.1, read as the reverse complement.
GCGCAGCTGGGCCGATGCGCGGCGCGGCATTGCCGGGCTCAACATGGCGCCGCTGCGCGCACGCGTAGCGAGCGCGCACGTGATGGGCGGCTGCACCATGGGCGGTGATCCGCGCACGTCGGTGACGCGTGGCGACGGGCGCCATCACCAGCTTGAAAATCTCTGGGTGTTCGACGGCTCGGTGTTCCCCACGGCCATCGGTGCCAATCCGCAACTCTCCATCTACGCCATCGCCGCGCGCAATGCCACGGCGCTGGCCGGGCAACTCAGGAAACCGGAAGCCGGGTTTGCGTAATAATGCTGGTTCCCTTCACTACCGCTCCCCGACATGGCCACCGATAAAAAAGAACAAGAATCCGCAACCGCTGCTGCAACCAAAGCGTCCGTGCCTGCCGTCATCCCCACTGACCGCATCGTCACCACCAAACACAAGACCCGCATCAACGGCGAGAACATCGCCTACACCGTCACCTGCGGCACGGTGGTGCTGAAGGAGGACAGCGAGAAAGACGGCAACCGCGAAGCGGAAAAGCCATTGGCGACGATGTTCTTCATCGCCTACACGCGCGACGGCGTGAAAGACCCGGCCAAGCGGCCGTTGACGTTTTCCTTCAATGGTGGCCCCGGTTCCTCCAGCGTGTGGCTGCACATCGGCGTGCTCGGCCCCAAGCGTGTGGCGCTGGACGCCAACGGCAATGCCCCGCCGCCGCCCTACAAGCTGGTGGATAACGAGTATTCGCTGCTGAGCGAAACCGACCTGGTGTTTATCGACCCGGTCGGCACCGGCTACAGCCGCATGCTCGACGGCGAAAAAACCAAGGAATTCCACCGCTACCAGCGCGATCTTGACAGCGTCGGCGAATTCATCCGGCTATACACATCGCGCAACGAGCGCTGGGCTTCGCCCAAATTCATCGCCGGCGAATCGTATGGCACGACCCGCGCGGCCGGCCTGTCATCGCTGCTGCAGGAAAAATACAGCATGTACCTGAACGGGCTGATCCTGTTCTCCACCGCGCTGGATTTCAGCACCTTCCGTTTCATGAGCGGACACGACCTCGCGCATGTGCTGTTCCTGCCCACGTATGCGGCCACCGCCTGGTATCACCAGAAACTCGACAAGCGCCTGCAGGGAAAATCGCTTCGCGCGCTGCTGGATGAAGTGGAGGCATTTGCCGAAGGCGATTACAACGCCGCGCTGTTCCTGGGAGACAAACTGCCGCCTGCGCAGCGCGACGCTATCGCCGGCAAACTGGTGCAGTACACCGGCCTGTCGCGCGAGTACCTGCTGCAGACCAACCTGCGCGTCCACATCCAGCGCTACTGCAAGGAACTGTGCCGCGACGAGCATCGCACCGTGGGGCGGCTGGACAGCCGCTTCAAGGGAATCGACAAGGACGCGGCCGGCGAAACGTTTGAATTCGATCCGGCGCACACCAATCTCGACGGCGCCTACTCAGCGTGCATCAACGACTACCTGCGCCGCGAACTGAAGTTTGAAAGCGATACGCCGTACACCATGATTTCCCGGCTCTACATGACCTGGGATTTCGGTTCCAAGGACACGCACCTCAACGTGGCCGAAAACCTGCGCAAGGCCATAAGCAGCAATCCCAATATGAAGGTGTATGTGGGCTCAGGGTATTACGATCTCGCCACGCCGCACTTCGCCAGCGATTACGTGCTCAACCACATGGCGCTGGATCCCAGCCTCAGCAGCAATATCAGCAAGTACTACTACGAGGCCGGGCACATGATGTATGTGCATATTCCGTCATTGAAGGCGCAGGCAAAGCACCTGCGGGATTTCGTGAAAAAATCCATCTGATTACCCGAGAAACGAAACAAAACTCCAGCACTGGCGGGCTTTTCGCAGGCTTTTCAGCCTGCGAAGCGCGCCGGTGCTGGAGTTTAACTTTACGAATCTCGTTTTTTAGGCTTGTTTCTTAAACTCAAGGGCGGGTTTTGTTGAGCCACGCCGCCAGCACGCCGACCAGCAGGATCGCCACCGTGTCCAATGCGATCTGCTTCTCCACCAGGCTGGCGGGAAGGCGCTCGACGGCGAAATAAATCAGGTAGGTCGGGATCGTGAATGCCACCGCGATCGCCGCGCCGAACCGAAGCCCTTGCACCACCACGGGCTTATCCGGCTGATGTCCCATGCGATAAATCCAGGTGAGCCCGATGCCCATCATCAGGTGCGCAATGATCATGAAGGCGAAGTGCTCCTGTGAATCGGATTCGCCCCTAAAAATATTGGGCAGCGCCACGTAGTCCGCCTGCAGCAATACCGCATGCACGACGAAGCCCAACATCAGCGCCGCCACGGTGAGCACTACTGACGAAATGACAAATTGCTTGTTCATGTTCTCTTTCTCCCCTTGTATTCAGTGGAAAGAGTCTAGACCTGTTGGGTCAGGTGAACAATGCCGGGCAGGCGTGCGCGCACGCCTCCTCAAAGCGGCTTTGCTTACTACTTGTGGTCGCCGCCACCCGCCTTTGCGCCCCAGATCTCGGTCAGGCGTGCATCCCTCCCGCAACCGGTGCGGTAAAACTTGTAGCGCACGGGATTCTTGACGTAATAGTCCTGGTGATAATCCTCAGCCGCATAGAACTCACTGGCCGCCGTGATCTCGGTGACGATGGCATTTTTGAACGTCTTGCTTTTTTCCACTGCCGACTTGGAAGCTTCAGCTGCTAACTTCTGCGCGTCATCCAGGTAAAAAATACCGCTGCGGTATTGCGTCCCGTGGTCGCAAAATTGCGCATCCTTCGTCGTCGGATCAATGTTATGCCAGAACACATCCAGCAATTTTTCGTAGGTCACTTTGGACGGATCGTAGACCACCTGGACAGCCTCGGCGTGACCGGTACTGCCGGACGACACCTGCTGGTAGCTCGGGTCCTTCTTCGTGCCGCCGGTATAGCCGGAGGTGGTGGAGATCACGCCATCAAGCTTGTCGAACGGGGCTTCCATGCACCAGAAACAGCCGCCGGCAAAAATAGCCTTGGCCGTTTTACCGGATGACTTTGTTGCCGGTGCCTGCTTGCCCGAAGTCGACACCTGGGCAAAAACCACTGCGCCGGCGAAGGTGGTGGCAGCGATGAAAAACAACAAGAAACGCGAGAACGTGCGAGTCACGGCCGGTACTCCCTGTAGAAAAATAGTGAGTCGAAAATTGCGGTACAGCCTTTCACAACACCTTTGAATTACGTTGCAGCGGCATGATCAGTTTCATGCGGTATGCTGATTATCGGACAAACTCATCACTCTCCCGTTCATCCCTATGCGCAACTATCCCTATCGCCTGGTCAACGTCTTCGCAGAATCCATCTTCGGCGGTAATCCGCTGTGTGTGTTTGAGTCCGGCGAGAATCTCAGCAGCGAGGAAATGCAGGCGCTGGCACTGCAGTTCAACCTGTCCGAAACGACATTTATCTTGCCGGCCAGTGACGCCACGGCGCACGTACGCATTTTCACGCCGACGTTTGAAATGGCGTTCGCAGGGCATCCCACACTCGGAACATCGCACGTGGTTCGCGATTTGCTGAAAGCCGGCGATGTCCTCACCCTGAAAATGAAGGCGGGCATCATCCCTGTCGCAGCGGCGGGTGACGTGTGGACGCTGACTGCCAATCCCCCCAAATTCCGCGAACCCGATTTAAGCAACGCCGACCTTGCCCGCATCCTTGGCCTCAATACCGCCGACATTCTCGACGGTGCGCGCTGGGTCAATACCGGCTCGGAGCAACTGATAGTTCCGCTGGCCAGCGCCGATGCCGTCCGCAGGGCACAACCCGTTGCTGACCGCCTGTCCACGATCTCCAGCGATGCCGGTCGCTCAATGGCCTATGTGTTCGCGCCCAATGGCGATGGCAAACTGCTTTCACGATTCTTCTTTTTCAAGCATGGCAGTGTCATCGAGGACCCGGGGACAGGTTCGGCTACGGCAAACCTGGGCGGCTGGTTTATCGGCCGGGCCGCGGGCGCCGTTGAATTCGCCATTGACCAGGGCGGCGCGGTCAATCGTGATTGTCGGCTGGGACTGAAAGTAGGCGCGGACCGGAAAATCCAGGTGAGTGGACGGGTGATCGAGATCGGACAGGGAACAATATCGTTGCCTTGATTCCGGCAGATCGTGCGCGCGATTTTGGCTATCCTGAACGATGTCAAAACGTGAAGTCAAATCGATTTTCCGACCGCCAAACCGGAAAAAACCTAATTAAAGTTTCACTTTACTTAATCAATTTAAACTATTGATATATAAATATAATGACAACAAACTCCGGCTGGTTATTCTGGGCGCTACTGTCAGCAGTCTTTGCGGCCCTTACCGCCATCTTCGCCAAGATCGGCCTGGAAGGTATCGACTCCGACCTGGCCACGCTTGTCCGTACCGG
>JBDTWS010000018.1:0-33567 GCA_040006575.1 Betaproteobacteria bacterium | reverse complement strand
TGGCTCGTATTGCTGGCGTCAACATTCCCAATCATCAACATACTGAAATCGCGCTGACCGCGATCTACGGTATCGGCCGTACCAGCGCGCAAAAGATTTGCGAAGCTGCCGGTGTAACCAAATCCGCGAAGATCAAGGATCTGACCGACACCGAAATGGACAAGCTGCGCGAACAGATCGCCAAGCTGACGGTCGAGGGCGACCTCCGCCGCGAAATTTCGATGAACATCAAGCGCCTGATGGACCTGGGTTGCTACCGCGGCACGCGTCATCGCAAGGGCCTGCCCCTGCGTGGCCAACGCACCCGCACCAACGCACGTACCCGCAAGGGCCCGCGCAAAGCCATTCGCTTGGCCAAATAGTTTTAGACGAAGGAAAAAAGCATGGTTAAGCCCACCGCTGCCACACGCGTACGCAAGAAAGTCAAAAAGAATGTGTCGGAAGGCATCGCACACGTTCACGCGTCTTTCAACAATACGATCATCACAATCACCGATCGCCAGGGAAATGCGCTGTCATGGGCAACCTCCGGCGGAGCGGGCTTCAAAGGCTCACGCAAATCCACGCCGTTCGCGGCGCAGGTTGCGGCCGAAGCTGCCGGCAAAGCCGCGCAGGAATGCGGGATCAAGAATCTGGAAGTACGCATCAAGGGACCTGGTCCTGGCCGTGAGTCGGCTGTGCGTGCATTGAATGCCCTGGGCATCAAAATTTTGTCGATCGCTGACGTGACGCCGGTACCGCATAACGGTTGCCGCCCACCCAAGCGCCGTCGCATGTAATCGCAGGGAGATAAAAAGTGGCACGTTACCTTGGTCCAAAATGTAAGCTCTCCCGTCGCGAGGGCACCGATCTTTTCCTGAAGAGCGCACGCCGTCCGCTCGATTCCAAGTGCAAACTGGAATCGCGTCCCGGCCAGCATGGCTCGAAGCAATCGCGTGTGTCGGAATACGGCACGCAATTGCGCGAAAAGCAGAAAATCCGTCGCATGTACGGTGTCCTGGAACGCCAGTTCCGCACGTACTTCGCCGAAGCTGAACGCCGCAAAGGTGCGACCGGTGAAAACCTGTTGCAACTGCTGGAATCGCGTCTCGACAATGCTGTCTACCGCATGGGCTTCGGCTCCACGCGCGCAGAAGCCCGCCAGCTCGTATCGCATTGCGCGGTGCAGGTGAACGGCAAGTCGGTGAACATTCCTTCATATTTGCTGAAGCCCGCTGACGTGATCACCCTGCGTGAAAAAGCGCAGAAGCAATTGCGCGTGCAGGATTCGCTGAAGCTGGCCGAAGCCAACGGCTTCCCGAGCTGGGTTGAAGTGGATACCAAGAAATTCTCCGGTACCTTCAAGACCCTGCCGGACCGCGCCGAGTTTGCAGCCGACATCAACGAGCAACTCGTCGTCGAACTGTATTCCAAGTAATTCGTTTTTCAGGCGCGCCATGTTCTGCATGGTGCGTCTTCATCTTTTATAAAGGCCTTCGTCAATGCAAAGCAATGCTACGACTTTCCTGAAGCCGCGCATCATCGACGTGCAAAACATCTCCCCGGCGCATGCCAAGGTGGTGATGGAGCCGTTTGAGCGCGGGTATGGCCATACGCTGGGCAATGCCCTGCGCCGCATTCTGTTGTCCTCGATGCCGGGCTACGCCCCGACAGAAGTAAAAATCGCCGGTGTGCTGCATGAGTACTCCACCATTGAGGGTGTGCAGGAAGACGTCGTCGACATCCTGTTGAACCTCAAGGGTCTGGTGATGAAGCTGCATAACCGTAACGAAGTCACGCTGAAGCTGAAAAAAGGCACGGCGGGCGCAGTTACGGGTGCCGATATCGAACAGACGCATGATGTAGAAATCCTGAATCCGGATCACGTCATTGCCCACCTGACCAAGGATGGCAAGCTGGACATGCAGATCAAGGTTGAGAAGGGTCGTGGCTACGTGGCTGCAACCGCTCGCCGCAATGAACACGACAACCGTTCCATCGGTTCCATCCTGCTGGACGCATCCTATTCGCCGGTTCGCCGCGTTTCGTACGCTGTCGAAAGTGCACGCGTTGAGCAGCGTACCGATCTGGACCGCCTGGTGATGGACATCGAAACCAACGGCGCCATCGAGCCGGAAGAAGCGGTTCGTTACGCAGCACGCGTGCTGGTCGATCAGCTGTCCGTATTCGCCGACCTGCAAGGCACGCCGATGCAGGCTGAAGAAGCCAAGGCGCCGCAGATCGATCCGATCCTGTTGCAGCCGGTTGATGACCTGGAGCTCACCGTTCGTTCCGCGAACTGCCTCAAGGCCGAGAACATTTACTACATCGGCGACTTGATCCAGCGCACCGAGAATGAACTGTTGAAAACGCCGAACCTGGGCCGCAAGTCACTCAACGAAATCAAGGAAGTCCTGGCGAGCAAGGGCCTGACCCTTGGCATGAAGCTGGAAAACTGGCCTGCAGCCGGCGTAACAAAATAATAAGTAACGGCCCGGAAAACCGGGCCGTCTCACGAAAGTGGGAACAGATTTCGCAACACTTTTTTCAAACCCATAACGATAACAAGGCCGGCTTAAATAATTTAAGCAAAACGGCCAAGAGACTAAAAAGGAAATAGCAAATGAAACATCGTCACGGATTAAAGAAGCTCAACAAAACGTCCTCGCATCGCCTGGCCATGTTCCGCAACATGACCAACTCGCTGCTGAAGCACGAAGTCATCAAGACCACGCTGCCGAAGGCGAAAGCCCTGCGCAAGGTGTTCGAACCCATCATCACCCTGGGCAAGGAACCGACGCTGGCCAACCGCCGCCTCGCGTTCAACCGCCTGCGTGACCGCGACATGGTCACCAAGCTGTTCGACGAACTGGGCCCGCGTTACAAGACCCGCAACGGCGGCTACATGCGCATCCTGAAGTTTGGTTTCCGCGTGGGCGACAATGCGCCGATGGCATTGGTCGAGCTGGTAGATCGTCCGGAAGTTTCGGAAGCGCCGACGGCAGAAACCACCGGCGAATAATTGCAGGCGGTCGAAACGATTTCATGAAAAGCCGGGCTTGCCCGGCTTTTTTATTGATTATCTGGATGCGCCAACGGCAATCCGTCATGGTTGGCGCGCGCTGAATTAATCGCCGATTTGCTTCGACGTGTGAACGAGATTGGAAATCTCCACCAGATTCAAATCCGGATCCCGCAGGTATACCGAAAGTATTGGGCCGGTCGCGCCAGTACGTTTTATGGGTCCGAGTATGACCGCCACATTTTCGCTTTCAAGATGTGCGCGCACCACATCCATTGGGGTTTCAGTAATGAGGCAAAAGTCCGCCGAACCCGGCGTGGGCTTCAGCACGTTTCGATCCGGCACGGCGTCGGACTGATGCAGGTTGATTTTCTGGCTTCCGAACGCAAGCGCAACTCTACGGGTGCCCATCGATTCGAATTCCACACGCTGCATCCCCAATACCCGAACATAGAAATCACAACTGGCTTCAATGCTGGTCACCGTGAGGACGAAATGGTCGATATGATCGATGTCGATTCGCATGTGAAAATCCCGTTTGGTTACGCTGCTATTATGCCTCCATGAAAATGCCCCCTTCGAAACTGCCGGCCGTCGGCACCACCATCTTCACCACCATGTCCGCGCTTGCGCAGGAAACGGGCGCAGTCAATCTTGGCCAGGGTTTTCCGGATTTCGCCTGCGACACGCGGCTGCTGGACATGATGAACGACGCGATGCGCGCAGGCCTCAACCAGTATCCGCCGATGGCGGGCATTCCTGCGTTGCGCGAACAGATCGCCGAAAAGGTAGTAACGCTTTACGGCCGCCAGTACGACGCCGCAAGCGAAATCACAATTACCGCCGGCGCCACGCAGGCCATCCAGTCGGCACTCACGGCCATCGTTCGCCCGGGTGATGAAGTAATCATCTTTGAGCCCGTGTACGACAGCTACGAACCTGTCATTCGGCTCAATGGCGGTGTGCCGGTCTACGCGCGGCTGGCTTTTCCCGATTACCGTCCTGACTGGTCAGCCGTGCGTGCACTCATTACGCCACGAACACGCGCGATCATGATCAACACACCACACAATCCGACCGCGACCGTCTGGCCGCGCGAAGACCTGGACGCGCTAGACGCGCTACTGCGCGATACCGACATCATGCTCATCAGCGACGAAGTCTATGAGCACATGGTTTACGACGGCGCAAAACATTTAAGCGCAGCCTCGATACCCGGACTGGCCGAGCGCGCTTTCGTTATCTCTTCGTTCGGCAAGACGTATCACGTCACCGGGTGGAAGATCGCGTACTGCCTCGCACCCGCTGAACTGATGGTGGAATTTCGCAAGACACACCAGTTCGTCGTGTTTACGGTCCACACGCCTTCGCAACACGCCATCGCCAAATACATGCAGCTAGGCACGCATAATTTCCTGTCGGACTTCTACCAGGCGAAACGCGATCTCTTCCTGCAAAAAGTGGCACCGTCGCGATTGCAATGGCAGTCGTCGAGCGGCACTTATTTTGTCTCGGCCAGTTACGCACACCTGCCGGAATTTGCGCACATGAACGAGGCGGATTTCGCCATCCGGCTGACGCGCGAATTGGGTGTGGCGTGCATTCCCGTGTCCGCCTTCTACCACGACGCAACCGACCATCGCGTCGTGCGCTTCTGCTTTGCAAAGAAGGATGAGACGCTGGCAATCGCAGCAGATCGCCTCTTAAGACTCTAGGGTTGGCGGGGTTTTCCAGCCACTTTCAACCGGAAAGTGGCTCCTGCCCAGGAGTTTCGTCAAGTTCTCCGTCTATACACGTTCCCGATCGGCCCAGTTAGCCGCAAACCGGTTCAGCTCGTGAGCGTTGCGCAGCCCCAGCTTCTGCTTGAGATTGGCGCGATGCGCTTCCACGGTTTTCACACTGCGACTCAACTTGGCGGCAATCTCACTGGCGCCCAAACCAAGTCCGATCAATCGGAAAATCTCGTACTCGCGATCTGTGAGACTGGACAGCACCGACACGGGCTGGCTCGACGATTTACCCCGTACCTTCTGGAGCAACACCGTTTGCATGCGGTCACTGAGATAGACCTCACCCGCGAGAATCTTGCGAATGGCGATGATGACTTTCTCAGTCGCCTCCTGCTTGACCAGGTAGCCTTTCGCGCCCACACGAAACGCGCGCTCACCGTGCACCAGTTCGTCATGCATGCTCAACACCAGAGCCGGAATCTCCGGATACAGCGTATGCACTTTTTTCACCAGCTCAAGACCCGACAGTCCGGGCAATGAAATATCCGCGATCAACATATCGGGCCGGTCATGCTCAAGGATTTCCAGCGCCTGCTCGGCCGAGTCCGCCTGCAGCGCCACCTCCAGGTCGGCCTCGCTGTTGATCAGTTCTTTCAAGCCGTGCAGCACGATCGCGTGATCGTCCACCACCATCAGGCGCGCTTTCATGGTGCTGCCTGCTCCGCCTGCTGGTGCAATGCGGCATTGGCCGGGCGGGACTTCCACACCACCTTCACCACCGTACCGCCGCGCTTGGCGTGACGTACGGTAAGCGCTGCATCGATGGCTCTGCATCGATGGCGGATGCTGTGGAAGCGTCCGCCCGATTCAAGTTGTGCGTCCGTGGCCGTGTGGCCGACGCCGTTGTCAGATATGGTCAAAGCGATTCCTCCCCTGAGTCCTGCAAGCGTAAGCGTCAGCCTTTGCGCACGGCTGTGTTTCAGGCCGTTGTTGATGGATTCCTGCGCGATGCGATAGAGACTGCGCGCGACAATTTCATCCTGGATCGAAATGTTGCTGTCCAGTTCGGTAATGCATTCCACGACGCCCAGGCTGTTGATGTCGCTGGCCAGTTGCGTCAACGCGGCTACCAGCCCATCCGTGCCCCAGATGTACGGCGACAGTCCGTGCGAAATCATGCGCGTGTGGCGGATGGTGCGATTGACCAGTTCGGAAATGCGCGTCGCATCGACTGCCTCGGTCCAGCCCTTTTCTGCAAGCCGGCGCTCAAGCGATTTGCTCAGCAACGCGATACCCGTCAAGTCCTGCCCCAGCTCATCGTGCAACTCGAGTCCGACCTGGGCAAGCTCCATCTCAATGGTCATGAGAATATTGCGTTCAAGTTCCTGGCGTTCGTCGATTTCGACCGCGAGCAGTTTGTTTGCCCGAGCCAGTTCTTCTGTTTTCTTCTCGACGGCAATTTCCGCTTCCCTGCGCGCCGTCACATCACGAGAAGCGGCCTGGACGTGCAGCAGTGAACCATCGACATTTCGCACAAGGGTTACCTGCGTCTCGAGCCACAGGTGATGTCCCGCGCGATGGCGCAGGCGGTAGGTGAGGCGCGTCGGGACATCGCGGCCAGCAAGGATGTCCACGTAACGACGCCGCACCCACAATGAGTCTTCAGGATGCAGCAGGTAGCGCGCCGAAACACCAATGATCGCCCACAAGTCATGCCCGGTGATCGTGCGGAACGAAGGGGAGACGTACAGCAGCTTGCCGTCGCCCGAATGCAGTGAAATCAGGTCGCGCATGTTCTGTGTGATGAGGCGGTAGCGCTCCTCGCTCTCCGCCAGTTGTCGCTCGCTCAGCTTGATGCGCGTTATATCGCGCCCCGTGCCGCGATACCCGAGGAAGTGTCCGTCGCCGCAAAACATCGGGCGGCCGCTCAAGCTGAAGTAACCTACCGCGCCACTGCTACCCGATTCCAGGATGCGCATGATCAGCCCCTGGAATGGCCGTCTTGCATCAAGCGTGGCGCGATGTTCCTGCCATTCTCCCGCCTTCAACGCATCAGGGAAAAGATCCCAGCGCGTCTTGCCGAGAATCTCGTCCTGCTTTTGCCGGGTCAAGAGTGTTTGCTGCAGCGACAGGAAAGAGAACTGGTGCTGCTCATCGGTCTCCCAATACCAATCGGAGGAAATTTCGGTTAGCGCGCGGAAGCGTTCTTCCGAACGGCGCAATTGTTCTTCCGCGTCCCGCCGCTGGGTCACGTCGCGCGTCGATGCCTGGAAGTGAAGCAGAGCGCCGCTGCCATCGCGCACCGGCACGATAATCGTCTGCAGCCACAGGTACCTGCCATCGCGATGACGGTAGCGAAACTCCGCCGTGATCGATGGCAAGTCAGGCGTTGATTCAAGGTGTTCGACCGCAGCTTTTACGTGTTCGACATCATCCGCGTGCAAGCCGCTGAACGGGGATTTTCCGATCGCATCATGCGAGTCGAAACCCAGCAGGTTCATGGTCGAAGGCGATGCGTAGAGAATGGTGCCGTCACGCGCGTACAAACCAACCTGGTCATGCATGTTTTCCGAGATCAGGCGGAATTTCTGCTCGCTCTCGATGAGGTGCCGCTCCCCCACTTTCTCGGCGGTGATGTCACGAAATGCGCCGCGATAGGCGATCGCTTTCCCGTCGTTGTCCTTCACGGGTTCAGCCGTCACGTCCAGCCAGTGCAGCTTTCCATCCACCGAGAATGTGCGGCGCTGTGTGGTATAGGGCTTGCCCTGATCCACATAAAGCCGCCGGTTTTTCTCCGCGTCTGCCAGATCTTCGGGGTGGCAGAATTTCGCCTGCCATTCGCGCATTGAACGAAAGTGCTGCGAAGGCATATAGCCATAGATGGAAATATCGTGGCTATTGAGTTCCAGCTCATCGGTCTCGAGATTCCAGTAGAAATGGCCGAGCTGCGCGATGCGATACGTTTCTTCCAAATGCATGCGCTGTGCGTCGAGCATGCTCTCGCGCTCCAGGATGGCGGCTTCGAAGCGATTGCGTTGGAGCAAGTGGCGTGACAGCGCCCACGCCATGGTGATCATAAGCAGCACAAACAATGAGCAGGCAATGAGTGCGTTGCGCTGGATCATGCCGAAAGCAGCAAGCATTTCCTGCTCGGGAACCAGGATCGCGACGAAGGGACTCGATGAACCATTTCCCGGTAACGGCTTTGTGAGGAACAGGAAAGGCATTCCATCGCCGCGCATCGCAAACGACCCCAGGACACCGGGTGGCGTCGACTTGAGGTCCACCAGCATGGTCGCGGTCATTTGTTCGGTTGACGAATTCTCGGCAGGACTCAGCGGCTTTCCGTCACCATCGATAAACAGCGCCTGCATGCCGGTGAGACGGCGGATGCGCGCATCAATATCGTTCAGGCGATTGACCATCGGCAACCGCGCCTCGCCATTGCGATCGGCGATTTGACCTGAGATGAACGCGTAGTCATCCGCGGCGACCGCGGCGGCGGTGGACATTTCTCGTCCGGCCACAGTCCACGCTGCGAGTTTTTGCCGTTGCAGGTAAACCGTGGTGACCAGCATGGCGATGACGCAACAACAGACTGCCACCAACGCGATGCGATACGTTGTCAGCGGGCGATGCGCGCGCGCGTCGGCACTCTCGGCCGAAGCCGGCAAGGGAGCGCGCAAAGCGGTAGGCGATGGCACTGACATAAGAGTCTGCTGAAGTGAGGTTCGGCGCCGGAATGCCAGTCTCGCACAGCGCGCGTCCACTTGCATGGCGGCAATTTGTCTAGGTGTTTCCCCGACTTGCTGCACTGGTGCGGCGTGGTAATGATCACGCTTCGCGTTGCCACCAGAACTTGGTAAGCCTAGCTACGATTGCTACGACTAGCGAATAAGAATGACACGGTAGTCGTTGACGTTGGTGCGAGTAGGTCCCGTCACGATGAGGTCACCCAATGGCGCAAAGAAGCCGTAAGCATCGTTGGCCTGCAACAATTGCTTTCCAGACAGGCCTGCCGCAGCCGCACGCGAAATGGAATCAGGTGCGAGGAACGCCCCGGCATTATTTTCCGAGCCATCGATGCCGTCGGTATCGCAAGCCAGCGCATGAATTCCAGTCGCACCTTCCAGCTCGACCGCCAGTGAAAGCAGGAACTCGCTGCAACGCCCGCCGCGGCTCGCGTGCTTCGTATCGCTGCGCAGGGTTACCGTACATTCGCCGCCGGAAATCAGCGCGACCGGCGGCTTCACGGGATGGTGATAGCGCTGGATTTCCCTGGCCAGCGCCGCATACACCTTGGCCACCTCCCGTGCTTCACCGGTGACGCTGTCGCCGAGAATCATCGGCACTACGCCATGCTGTTCGAAGAACTCGCCGGCCTTTGCGAGGCTCGCATGCGCGGTGGAGATAACGCGATTATCGACACGTGAAAATACCGGATCGCCGGCTTTCAATGTTTCCGGAATTTCACCGCGAACGCCGCGTGACAAATGATTCAGGACGGCAGGCGGTGGTGAGATGCGATAGGCCTGGAGAATGTCGAGCGCATCCTGGTATGTCGATGGATCCGGCACCGTCGGGCCGGACGCGATTGCGGAGGGATCGTCACCTGCCACATCCGAAATAATCAGCGACAGGACACGTGCCTTGGTGAGAGCCGCGAGACGCCCGCCCTGGATCAGTGAAAGATGTTTTCGCACCACATTCATTTCCTGAATGGGTGCGCCACACGCGAGTAAATCTTTCGTGACGGCCTTGAGGTCAGCCATGCTGATGCCTTCGGCTGGCAATGACAGTAAGCTGGACCCGCCACCGGAAACCAGCACCAGCAATAAGTCTTCAGTGCCCAGTTCGCCGGTCATCTTGAAAATTTCGCGCGCGGCTTGCTCGCCGGCGTTGTCGGGCACAGGATGCCCGGCTTCAATTACGCGGATACGCTTCAGCGCCTCGGTACCCGAGTAGCCATGCGCGTAACGCGTGATGACAATTCCCTCAAGGGCACTGTCTGCAGGCCACGCGTTCTCCACTGCCTTCGCCATTGAGGCGGCGGCCTTGCCGGCACCCACCACCAGCGTCCTGCCTTGCGGTGGCGCGGGCAGGTGAGGGGGGACGATGACCAACGGGTCTGCGGCACTGAGTGCCGCGCGAAAGCTGTCAACAAGCAAATCGCGCGGCGCAATCATGATTACTTGCCGCCGGCTGCGCGTTTTCTCGCGACACCCAGCATCGGCGCGAGATAGCGTCCGGTGAAGCTGCGCGGCACCTGTGCAATGTCTTCCGGCGTGCCCTGCGCGATGATCTCACCGCCGCCATCGCCCCCTTCGGGCCCGAGGTCGATCATCCAGTCCGCCGTCTTGATAACGTCAAGGTTATGCTCGATCACCACAACCGTATTGCCATGGTCGCGCAGGCGATGCAGCACTTTCAGCAGCAGGTCGATATCGTGGAAATGCAGGCCGGTGGTCGGTTCATCCAAAATAAACAGTGTCCGCCCCGTGTCGCGCTTGGACAGTTCAAGTGAAAGTTTCACGCGTTGCGCTTCACCGCCGGACAGCGTCGTCGCGCTTTGCCCCAGGCGAATGTAGCCCAGGCCAACATCAAGCAGCGTGTGCAGCTTCCTTGCCACTACCGGCACCGGCTTGAAAAATTCGTAAGCCTGCTCCACCGTCATGTCCAGCACTTCATGAATGTTCTTGTGCTTGTAATGGACTTCCAGCGTCTCGCGGTTATAGCGCTTGCCGTGACAGACATCGCACGGCACATAAACGTCCGGCAGGAAATGCATCTCCACCTTGATCACCCCGTCGCCCTGGCAGGCTTCGCAACGTCCCCCCTTCACATTGAACGAGAAGCGGCCGGGGCCATAGCCGCGTGCACGCGATTCGGGAACGCTGGCGAACAGATCGCGGATCGGCGTGAACAGTCCCGTGTAGGTAGCGGGATTGGAACGCGGTGTGCGACCGATGGGGGACTGGTCGACGTTGATGACCTTGTCAAAATGATCCAGTCCTTCGATGGTTTCGTACGGGGCCGGCTCATCGGACGACGCGTAGATATGGTGTGACACCGCCTTGTAAAGGGTGTCGTTGATCAGTGTGGATTTGCCCGACCCCGAAACACCGGTGATGCAGACCAGCGCACCAACCGGCAGGTCGAGCCTGACATTTTTCAGGTTGTTGCCCGAAGCGCCCTTGATAGTCAGCATTTTCTTCGGATCGATCTTGTTGCGCTTTTTCGGGATCGCGATCTGCTTCTTGCCGGAAAGGTATTGCCCGGTCAACGACTCCGACGCCTTGCGAATTTCTTCCGGCGTGCCCTGCGCGACTACCTGCCCACCATGTTCACCGGCCCCGGGTCCCATATCGACCACATAGTCTGCCGAGTTGATGGCGTCTTCATCATGCTCAACCACAATGACCGAGTTGCCCAGGTCGCGCAAACGTTTCAACGTCTCCAGCAGGCGATCATTGTCGCGCTGGTGCAGGCCGATCGAAGGCTCATCGAGCACATACATCACACCCGTGAGGCCCGAGCCAATTTGCGATGCCAGTCGGATGCGCTGTGCCTCGCCGCCTGAGAGCGTATCGGCGGAACGCACCAGCGAAAGATAATCCAGCCCCACGTTATTCAGGAACGTGAGACGCGCCGAAATTTCCTTGAGGATGCGTTCCGCAATTGCCATTTTTTGCGGTGCCAGCTTCACCTCGTCAAACCAGCGCTTCGAATCCTTCAGCGGCATCGCCGAGAGTTCGTGCAGGTTGCGGTCGCCCACTTTTACATTGCGCGCCTCGATGCGCAGGCGCGTGCCTTCGCAATCCGGGCAGCTCTTGGTCGAAATATATTTCGCCAGCTCTTCGCGCACGGCCATCGAATCGGTTTCGCGATAGCGGCGTTCGAGATTCGGCACGATTCCTTCGAACACTTCCTCACGCAGGATGGGCTTGCCGCGCTCGCCGGGATACTTGAACGAAATCTTCTGCTTGCCTGAGCCATGCAAAATAAGTTGCTGCACGTCCGGCGTGAGCTGGTCGAAAGGCTTGTCGAGATCGAACTCATAGTGCTGTGCCAGACCCAGCAGCATCTGGAAGTAGAACTGGTTGCGGCGATCCCAGCCCTTGATCGCGCCGCCGGCCAGGGAAAGGCCGGGGTAGGCGGCAATGCGCTTCGGATCGAAAAACGTAATCTGGCCCAGTCCGTCGCACGAAGGGCACGCGCCCATCGGGTTGTTGAATGAAAACAGCCGCGGCTCCATTTCTGAAATGGAGTAGTCGCAGGACGGGCAGGAGAACTTGGAAGAGAACAGCATCTCCTTGTTCGTGTCTATGTTGATTGCGATGGCCTTGCTCTCGCCCACGCGCAGGCAGGTCTCGAACGATTCCGCGAGACGCTGTTTTAATGCCTGCGAGGAGCCTGTTGCCGGATCCGGCGAAACTTTCAGTCGATCCACTACGACTTCGATGGTGTGTTTCTTCATCTTGTCGAGCTTGGGGAATGCGTCGATTTCAATGACCTTGCCGTCCACGCGCAAACGCACAAAGCCCTGCGAGCGGAATTCTTCCACCATGTCCAGGTGTTCGCCCTTGCGGTTGACGACAACCGGCGCCAGCAACGTCAATTTGGTGCCGTCCGGCAACGCGACGATGGTATCGACCATCTGCGATACGGTCTGTGCTTCCAATGCGAGCTGGTGGATAGGACAGTACGGCGTGCCGGCACGTGCAAACAGCAGGCGCAGGTAGTCATGAATTTCAGTCACCGTACCAACGGTCGAACGCGGATTGTGCGACGTCGCTTTCTGCTCGATCGAAATTGCCGGTGACAGGCCTTCGATCAGGTCGACGTCAGGCTTTTCCATCAACTGCAGAAACTGGCGCGCATACGCGGACAGCGACTCGACGTAGCGGCGTTGCCCTTCTGCATATAACGTGTCGAACGCGAGCGACGACTTTCCCGAGCCGGACAGCCCGGTCACAACCACCAGAGAATGCCGCGGCAGGTCGAGGTTTACGTTCTTGAGATTGTGGGTGCGGGCACCGCGAATTTTAATAAATTCCATGAATCTCTTTTGAAGAAAACGGGCTAAGGCCTTGATGCGTATTGAAATCAGGCGAAGACAAAAATGTGAGGATCAATCACCTGTTTTCAAGGCCACAATCAAGCGAAAGGGAACCGACCATTTTACTGCTTTCGTGATTCTCCCGGCACCTCTTTTTTGCGGCACAATGCTCGCGCAACCGCACAGGCACGCGCGGTTGCAACGTGTGGGGGGCGGCATAGCCTCCCCTCCAATTCAAACGATTTAGTGAAGGAAATTCTCATGGCATCAGTCAATAAAGTCATCCTGGTCGGCAATCTCGGACGCGATCCCGAAACACGCTATATGCCCGATGGCGGCGCGATCACCAATATTTCAATTGCAACAACGTCGACCTGGAAAGATAAAAGCGGCGAAAAACAGGAAGCCACGGAATGGCACCGTATTTCGTTCTTCGGCAAGCTCGCTGAAATCGCTGGTGAATACCTGAAGAAGGGTTCGCAGGTTTATGTCGAAGGCAAGCTGCGCACTCGTAAATGGCAAGATAAAGATGGCCAGGACAAGTACACCACTGAAGTGATTGCCGATGCCATGCAGATGCTCGGCTCGCGCCAGGGCATGGGCGGTGATGGTGGCAGCGGCGGTGGCGGAAGCGACTACGCGCGCTCCTCAGGTGGCGGCGCGCCTAGCGGTCCGTCGGCAGGTGCTTCCACGCGTCCGGCTAGCGGGAGCGGCGCCAAAGGCGGCGCGGCGAAGTTTGACGATATGGATGACGATATTCCGTTCTAGCCGTATCACGTACAAGTTGTGCTTTACTAAAAACCCGCTGAAAGGCGGGTTTTTTATTTAATGCGACCCAATTCTCGAGCTAATGCTCGTTTTATGCAGTCAACTATTTTGCGGATCTTTTGGCTGCGTTGGATTGGCTGGTAGCCATGATGAAACAAAAAAAAGGGCCGTGCATTAAGCACGGCCCTAAGGGCGCTTGCAGCCTCTTGTCATGCACCACTCAGGGGATAGTGGGGAGGACTGCGCGAGATTTAATTCTAGGGGGCTGCCGTGAAAACAGACTTACGCATGACTGACGGATTGCGAAAAGAGTCACGCTATCCACAGAATTGCCGCCCCCTCCCCCTCTCCCGCTTAACCAGACAACAGCATCACCAGTTGCTGCTCCAACGACGCCGCAGAGGGGTGAAGTACATGCACGCTCCCGGGCTGCGGACGGGCAATGCCGCGGGTCTCCAGCGCGCGCAGGGCAGGTTCGTTTACTTGAGCTCCGTCCGCCACCCGAAATAATACGCGGCCAGGCGCCATCTCGATTCGCTCGACATTGGTGCTTCCGCCCACCGCAGCGAGTAGGGCTGCAGCAAGCTGCGCATCCACGGTGCTTGCGATAGTGGCAGGCTGAGACGTGGACGTTGCAGGCGCCGCAATCGTCGCGGGCTGGGCGGCCGCGCCACGCGGCATCGTCGCAAGGCACTTGCGAATATCACCCGCTACCTGGTCCGCAATCGGTCCCAGCACGACCTGCAGTCCATCGTTGCCCAGCTTAACGACACCACGCGATCCCAGCCTGCGCAATGCCGCTTCGTCGATCATGTCGCGGCGTGCCAATACCAGGCGAAGGCGCGTCGTGCAGGCGTCGACAGAGGTGAGATTGTCCGCGCCGCCAAGCGCCGCAATGAAAGCGCTCGCCTCACTGCTGCTGGTTTTGGCTTCGCTCGCACTACCTGCCTCAACCGTGCCGATGTCTTCCGCTTCACGTCCCGGCGTTTTCAGATTAAAACGCAGGATAAAAAACCGGAACAGCCCGTAGTACAAAGCGAAATAAACCGCCCCGACCGGAAACAGCAGCAGAGGATTGGTGGCCAGCTTGTAATTGAGCACGTAGTCGAACAGGCCAGCCGAAAATCCAAAGCCCAGGCGGCTGTTCAGCAAATCCATGGTCACCATGGCCGCACCCGTGAGCAGCGCATGCACTGCAAACAACATCGGCGCCAGGAACATGAACGTGAATTCGATCGGCTCGGTGACGCCGGTCAGGAATGAGGTGAGGCCCATCGACAGCAGCAATCCGCCGGTCGCCTTGCGTCGCGCCGGCAGTGCGGTGTGATACATGGCGAGGCAAGCCGCCGGCAAGCCAAACATCATCACCGGAAAAAATCCGCTCATGAAAACACCCGCCGCAGGATCGCCGGCGAAAAAGCGTTTCAAATCGCCGGTGACGCCGTTGTAATCACCGATCAGGAACCAGGCGAGATTGTTGAGGATGTGATGCAAGCCGGTGACGATTAGGAGCCGGTTCAGCGCGCCGTACACGAAAAGCCCGAATTCGCCCGCACCGAGAACACCCAGGCTCAGCGCATCCATGCCTTTTTCAAGATAGGGCCAGCCCAGTCCGAATGCCGCCGCAACGACGAGTCCCGCACACCCTGCGGCAATCGGCACAAAGCGCCGTCCGCCGAAGAAAGCGAGGTAACTCGGCAATCGAATTTCACTGTAGCGGTTGTATAGCCAGCCCGATATCAGCCCGGAGAGTATGCCGATGGGCACGCTCAATTTCGAAAGCTGTTTGGCCTTGTACGCGGCCGCGGCGAGATCGCCTTTGCTGAAGATGTCCGGAGGCACTTGGATCAGGACTTCGGCGCCCTTTGTGGCAACGAGAAATCCCACCACGGCGGCAAGTCCTGCCGCGCCGTTATTTTCGCGCGCAAGCCCCACCGCGACACCGATCGCGAACAGGATGCCCAGGTTGGAGAAAATCGCATCGCCCGCTGCCGCCACTGGCGCGAGATTCATCAGGTCGGGCTGTCCCAGCCGCAGGAGCAAACCGGCGACCGGCAAAACCGCAATCGGCAGCATCAGCGCGCGGCCGAGTTGCTGCGTCGATTCGATCAAGCTTTTCATTGTTGTTGTGCTCCCCTGGAAAACACCTACGTAAAGTTAATTCAACCCGGTTTCTGCGCCAGCCAATCCGCCACCAGCGCGCGGACCGCAACGGCATCCGATTGCCGGAGCGCGTCGTTGGCAAGTGCCGCGCAGGCACTCGCATCCAGCGATCGGATAACGCGCTTGATACGCGGAATGGCCGCCGGTACCGCCGAAACTTCGTGAACACCGAGGCCGATCAGGATGGGAATAGCGACCGGATCGGAACCCAGCCCGCCACACACGGCAATTTCTTTTTTGTGTTCGTTAGCCGCATTGGCCGCCATCTCGATCAGGCGCAGCACGGCGGGATGCAGCGCGTCGAGGCGTGATGCCAACTCCGGATGGCCGCGATCCATGGCCAGCGTGTACTGCGAAAGGTCATTGGTGCCGATCGACAGGAAATCGACTTCACGAATCAGTTGATCGGCCAGCAATGCAGACGCGGGGGTTTCGATCATCACTCCGAGCGAAGGCAATGCATCCAGCTTCATCTCCCGGCCCAGCTCCTCCATCAACGCACGGACGGTATGGACATCACCGATCTCGGTCACCATCGGCAGCATGATGCGGCAGCGGCTTACCGGTTTCACGCGCAGGATGGCGCGCAACTGCGTACGCAACAATTCCGGCTGCCACAGGCTGGTGCGCAGGCCACGCAAACCCAGCGCGGGATTTTCCTCGCGCGGCAGCGGCAAATAGGGGATCGGTTTGTCGCCGCCAATGTCGAGCGTGCGAATGGTCAGCGGGCGATCTCCCAGCGCGGTGGCGATGGCCTGGTATTCGGCAAATTGCTCTTCCTCATCCGGCGGATGACGGCGCTCCAGAAACAGGAATTCGGTGCGTAGCAGGCCACAGCCCTCGGCTCCGCGAGCCACGGCAGGCGCGGTCTCCGACAGTGCGCCCAGATTGGCGTTGACCTGGATGTGGATGTCATCTGTCGTGTGACATTTGTCCTGCGCTGCTGCGATATCAGCCGCGTGCTGCGCCGCGCGCCGAATGAGGTCCTGCTCGAACGCTTCACGCTCGGCCGGCGTCGGAGAAACATGCAGGTGGCCATGATCGGCATTGAGCACCAGGTGCGTACCATCAAGAATATCGAGCACTGCTTTTCCAGCAGCGACAAGCGCGGGCACACCCATCGCCGCGGCAATGATGGCTACATGCGACGTCGGGCCGCCACGCGCCGTGCAAATGCCCGCAATGCGGCTGGCGTCGAGCGACACCAGTTGCGACGGGAGCAATTCATCGGCGATAAGAATGGCGCGTTCAGGCAGGTCGCGCGCATGGCCGGGCTTGCGTCCGTCCAGCACCAGCAGGACCTGGTTCTCGAGATCGCGCAAATCGGCAACGCGTTCCATCATGCGTTCATCGCCATCGGCATGGAGCGTGTCGATGATGGAACGCAATGCCTTGCGCCATGCATAAGCCGCACTCTTGCCGCGTTGAAGCCATGCATCGGCGCGCTCGGCCACTTCCGGATCCTGGATCAACTCGACGTGCGCAGCGAGAATAGTCTGCTGTTCGCCTGCGGTGAAATTGGACAATTTTTCCAGGTGCGTCTTGACGGAGGCGATGGCGGCGCTGAGTGCCTGCACTTCCTGTTCAATGCCCTTGCCCGCTTCCGTGACGAAAATCTCTGGCTGGAACAACTGTGTGGCGGTGCCGATCGCGACGCCGCCACTGGCGATGACAGCACGGATCCGGGTGAGGTCTGCTGCAGTCGTCGCAGCGGCTTTCGCCGGCGGCGCATCCGCCGCCGCCACGGATGCCACCGGGCTGACAGGCGCGCCCAGCAACGATTCCAGGGCTTCGAGTGCTTTCTCAGCATCACTTCCCGAGGCTCGCGCCTCGATCACATCGCCGTTGCGCACGCCCAACGACATGAGCGCGACAGTGCTGCGCGCGTTAGCACTACGTTCGCGTTTGACGAATGACACGCGCGCCTCGAACGGGCGCAATTTCGCAGCCACAAGTGCAGCGGGTCGCGCATGCAGGCCGTGATCAAACGCAATGCTGAAATGGCGGCTGACCTCCTGGCCGTTACCGACATGGCCATGCGCTTCGTCGTTGGCCGGTGATGGCCGGGCGAACTCGAGTTCCATCAGGAAATCGCCGGCCATCACGCCGCGATTCTCGACGCGCCGCACCACCGCGCCTTCGGACGCCAGCAAAATAGGCGTGACGGTGCTGCGTGCACGGCGTGCGATGAGGTCGAGGTCAAAATGCAGCAGCGCCTGCCCGGCGGTGACCTGCTGTCCGGCCTGCACCAGCATTTCAAATCCTTCGCCGCCCAGTGTCACCGTATCAATGCCGACGTGCAGCAGGATATCGTGCCCACCTGCGGCGCGAATGGTCATCGCATGGCGCGCATCCTTCATGGGTACGATCTCGCCGTCACACGGCGCATGCAACGTGCTGCCGGTCGGATCAATGGCAATGCCGTCACCGGCCATGCGTTCGGCAAATACAGCGTCGGGTACTTCAGCCAGCGGCAGGCACCAGCCTGCGAGCGGCGATTTCAAAAGCAGAGTCGTCATGATGGGTCAGCGTTCCATAAGATTGACCCAATCCAGGGCCCACACTGGATCGACCACCGGTTGCGGATATCGTTGCTCAAATTTTTGTGCAAATCGCAGGCAGAGATCGTGCTTGCCGGTGCGTGGGGCGATTGTGGCGGCGGGTAATTGGGTGACGCCATTTGACGACACGGCAGGCGCCAGCGGCAGTCGCGCAATAATCTCGCCGTCACACGTACCGAGGTGAACTTCCAGCTCGCCCTCTGGTGTGGTGGGTGTGGCGAAACGGATTTTCCTGACATCCTCACCGATCTGGAAATTGAACGGCACCTGGCCCACGGCTGCGACGACACTGCCGATATCATCGAGCGAAGCCTGCGGAAATATCCAGCAGGGATTGTTGATATCCATCATGAACACCGCGCGCGGACCGCGCACGGGCGCGTCGTCTTCAAGCGACAAATCAATATTCGCGGTGCAGAGCTTTAGTTCCTGGCTGGTGCGGCGCTGCGCGAGTTCATGTCGCAGCGTCACGGTGCGCGAACGCGATAGACGCGCGTTGCCAGAAAAAGATGCCGCGCGCAATTCACCCGGCAGGGGAATGCTGATGGGGCGCTGGTATTTCGGCGACAGCACCGTGGGCTCACTACCGTCGAGCGAATAGCGAATGTCGCCAAAACCGGATTGTGTGGCGAGTGTCACGGTTGCCTGCTTGTCGGTATAAACGGTGTTCGGCTGGACTGCGAATACGCTGTCGGCATAGGGCATTTTCAAGGCATCGTATCGGCCAAACTGTGTTGAGATGCGCTTCAAGAAATCCGGCCAGTTACGTTTCTCCGGCACCGACCAGCCCAACTCCGCGATAGCGGCCGCACGCGGAAACGTCATCGCGCCCAGCCGCGCTTCAGTGCGGATATGTTCGGTCCACACATTGCCCTGGAGGCCGATGACATGACTGCGCTGTTTCGCAGTCAGCTTGTCCGGCATGGGCTCAAACTTGTAAACATCTTCCAGCGAAATGACGCGCCCACGACCGGGCAATTCATCGGTCGCACCACTCTGGCGATTGTCGAAATACAAGGTCGGCCATGGCGACAGGATCGTGTCGTATCCCTTGGTGGCCGCATCGAACGCGCCTTCCAGTCCACGCCAGGACATCACGACGGACGAAGGGGCCAATCCCGGCTCGAGGATTTCATCCCAGCCGACCAGGCGGCGTCCTTTTTTCTCCAGGAACCGGCCGATGCGTTGGGTGAAATAGGCTTGCAACTGTGCCGTGTCGGCAATGCCGAGTGCGCGCATCCGGGCCTGTACCTGCGGCGATTCTTTCCATTGTTTTTTCGATACTTCGTCGCCGCCCACGTGAATGAATTTCCCGGGGAACAGCGCCATCACTTCCGTCAACACGTTTTCCAGGAACGTGAAGGTTGGTTCTTCAGGGTTATAGGCGTATTCATAAACACCCCAGTCTGACGGCACGGCACGGGGAGGATGGTCACCCGCGCCCAGCCGGGGAAATGCCACGAGGGTCGCGCTGGCATGGCCCGGCATTTCAATTTCAGGAACGATCGTAATGCCGCGATCCGCGGCATAGGCAACGATCTCACGCACCGACTTCTGGGAATAATAGCCGCCATGTAAACGCGGCTTGCCCGTTGCCGGGTCGATGTCCGCCTGGGCGGCGGCACCGGCCGGGACACGGAAGCCGCCAACAGAGGTGAGCGTCGGATATTTCTTGATTTCGATGCGCCACGCCTGGTCATCGGTCAAATGCCAGTGCAACACGTTCAGTTTGTGCAGCGCCATCCAGTCGATGTATTGACGAATAAATTCCGGCGACTGGAAATGGCGCGCGGAATCCAGCATCACACCACGCCAGGCGAAGCGGGGCGCGTCGGCAATTCGCGTCGAGCGAATCGAAAGCGGCTGGCCGCTGGCCAATTGCCACAGCGTGGTGCCACCGTAAAAAAATCCCTTGGCCGTTCTGGCGCGAATGGTCACGCGGGCCGGAGCGGCGTCAAGTTGATACGCCTCGTCACCGTCGATCTTCGCTCGCTCGAAATTGATCGCGCTATCGCGCGCTTTGCCGGTTTGCACGGCGAGACGCACGCCGTGCGTGCGTAATATCAGGTCGCTGAAATAGTTAGCAATTCTTTTTGCGTCGCGGTCCGCTGCGGGCACCACAATGGTCGTTGCCGGCGTGATGGAAAATTCACCGTCCTGCCATGTCATCGTTGCGGGATTGGGAATGACGCCCGGCACTTCATTGGTCGCATTGGCTGTGCCGATCATGCCGGCGAATACCAGCGCGCCGATCAGCATTCGCTGCAACGGCGGTAAGTCCTGACTGCGAGTAACCGGCTGCGGTGATGAAGTATTCAGGCAAAACATCATGCGAAAAGTCCTGTTCTGGCAGACGATATTTTCAACCGGTATTGTGAACCACATCCTTACAAGAAAAAGAGGGTGAGGCAGAACGGCCCCCACCCTCCCAGTGCCATGCGCTTACTGTCCCTGAGGAGCAAGGACAGGACGCACGGCAACCCCAGCTTGAGACTTTAGAACTTGAAACGTGCGTTCAGGTAGAACTGGCGGCCGTTCTGGTAGATCGAACGGGGCTGGTCATTGTTGAGCGCGTAGTACTTGAGTTTCGGGTTGTTCAGGTTCTGGGCATCGAGCGTGAAGCTCAGGTTGTCCGTCACCTTCACACCGAACGATGCAGCAACGTTGGCCACATCATCCTGGTAGAACGCCGTATTGCGATCCAGTCCGCTGTAGAAGCTCGAGCGGAAGGTATACGACACACGCAGGCTGAACATCTGGTCTTCGTAGAAGCCGCTCAGGTTATAGGTGTTCTTCGACGCGCCCACCAGTGGCCGGCCGCCGTCTTCCTTGGCGTTGGCATAAGTGTAGTTGGTCGACACACCGAAGTTGCCGAACAGTGGCTGCTCATACGACAACTCCACACCGCTAACCTTGCCCGAGCTGTTGATCGGCACCGACAACACATAGTCAGTGGGACGACCGGCCGGGAAAGCCGTGCTGAAGGTAATGAAGTTCTTGTTTACCTGGCCCAGTCCGATGTAGTTGTCGAGCTTCATGTAAAACGCAGTGGCCTGGATCAGCGAACGCGGCGCGAAGTAGTACTCGATGGTCGCATCGAAGTTGCTCGAGCGGATCGGCTTCAGGTCAGGATTGCCGCCGCTGCCGGTACCCACGCCGGTGGCTACTGCCGGAGGTGCCAGGTTCACGCTGGAGGCCAGGGCCGAGTAGTCGGCGCGTGTCATTGTCTTCGACGCGGCGAAACGCAGCACCGTGTTCTTGTCGAGGTCGAACTTGATGTTCGCGCTCGGCAGCACGTCGGTATACGTGTGGTCTGTTGCGGCAATCACGTACGGTCCGAACAGGGAGGTGGTGATGACGCCCGGCGTTTGCAGCGAAGCGCCGTTGTAGTTCAGCACGTGTTCCTTGGTCTGCACGAGGCGAACACCGGCGTTACCCGCCCAGCCCGCGCCTTCGAAATTACCCTGCAGGTACGCAGCGGTGTTGGTTTCCTTCACACCGAAATTCAGGCCCCACTCATTGCGCGAGCCGTCAGTTGGCCGATAGGCGTACTTGCTGGCGAAAGCGGCCAGTTGTTCAGGCGTGTAGTACCAGATGTTGCCGGGGATGCTGCCGCCGAGACCGCTGGCGAAATTGCCCGGGTAGTTCGAGAATGTCGTCGGCCAGATGGCGGAGTTGAATGCGCTGCCGTCCAGTGCAGGACGCTGGTTGATATTGCCGACCGAGCTGCGTTCGTGGGTGTTGCCGCGCACGCCGAATTTCAGCGATGTCAGCACGCCGGCATCCATGGCGAACTGGCCGTCGAGCTGTGCCCAGTTTTCCTTGTCGACCACGTCGATATTCTGTGAACCAAACATCCAGTCGAGCCCCGCGACGCCGGACAGGTTGGAGCTGTTCACATTGCCGAAAGAGAAATTCGGCGCCTGGCCGATGCCATTCAACTTGTATCCCGTGCCGGAACCGGAACCGATATCCCACTCGGTTACGTCCTGGGTGGGTGATTTACCGTGGCCCTTCGAGGTGCCGAGCTGGCTGGTGAACGTCAACTTGTCGCTGACGCGCAACTTGCCGTCGAAGGCAAAGAAGTTGGAGTCGGCGCTGGCATCAGGACGCGAAATCTGGTCATACACGCCATACACGGTGCCGGGCACGCCGGTGAAGTTGGCCTGAACGAGCGTGTTGTTACGCACCACGTAGCCGGCATCGGGCGCCTGGCCTGCGCCGCCGTTAATGAAGTGCGAGCCCCATTGCAGGTAGTTGCGGTTGTAGTTTGGCGCGTCCAGCTTGGAACTGAATGCGGTGAAATCAAGCGTCAGGTCGTTGCTGGGCTTGATCTGTACATCGATCAGGCCGCCGGTACGCTTGCGTTCCTGTTCAAACAGCGCGGCGCCGATCAGGCCCGGATAGAACACACCGGCCAGGTCCGGGCGCGCAGTGGCGACAGCGGAACCCGGAGCAATGATTTCGTAGCGCAACACTTCAACACCGTCGCGACGCAGGTGGCGTTTTTCCGAAAAACCCTGCAGCAGGACACCAACCGTATTGGTTTCGTTTTTCCAGTTGATCAATGCGCTGACTTGCGGATCGGTCTTCTTCGGCAGGGCGGCGTAAACGGCGCCGACCGAGGCTTCCATTGTCAGCGGTTTGCGGAAGTCCAGCGGCTTGCGGGTGATGATATCCACCGATCCGGCGACGCCGCCTTCAACGAGGCTGGCTTCCGAGCTCTTGTGAATGACGACCTGTCCCACCAGTTCCGACGGGAGCAATGTGTAGCTCACGCTGCGGCCGACCGTGCCGGCCTGGTTCAGCACGAACCAGTCGCCCGATGCCACGCCGTGACCGTTGATGAGGGTCTGCGTCAGGCTGGGATTGGTGCCGCGCAGGCTGACACGATCGCTTTCGTCGAAGCCGCCTTCAGTCGCGCCGGCCGAACTGATCGTTACGCCGGGAACACGCTGAAGCGAATCCGCCACGTTCTTGTCAGGCATCTTGCCGATGTCTTCAGCAGTGATGACGTCGACGTGCGAGTCGGCATTGCGCTTTGTTTCCAGCGATTTTTCAAGGGAGGCGCGAATACCGGTAATCACCACCGTGTCGACGGACTGCTTGTCCGCAACCTTCGCCGGTTCCTTCTTGTCAGCAGGCTGGGCCTGCTGGGCCTGTACGGATACTGCTGTGAACAACGCCAGGGCCACCGCCGAGGCGATTGGTGTCTGTCTGAATTTCATGGACTACCTCCAGTTTTTGACCATCTAGAGCAATGGCCTGTTATTTCCCCGGGATCCCTGTTCCGCGCATCCACGTGTTTTTTTGCTGCGCGCAGACCCCAATAAATACGACGTTTGATGCAACCCCTTGCGGCTCTCGTTTTAGCGGTCCTGGCACTCTCAAATCGGGCCAATGTGACAACCATATGAAAACCAATGTCATGCCAATATACTACCATTGCGTGCCAATATGCTACCACTATTTAGAAATAAATGTTATGCTGTTGCCTGAAACATACACAAGCCGTTCGCCTCGCCCCAGTCTTGATTTGCATTTACATAGGGCGATAGCTGGCTTAAATGCGGCAATACAGGTAAATTGACTGGTACTTTAATGGTTCTATATATGCTGCCCAATATTGAATACCACGCAAAGCCGTGCAGGCAGCCTTCGCATTCCACAGGGGACTCGGCCGCATGACCTCTCTCGCCCAACTTTTACCGCCGCTGGACCCCAATAGCAGCCTGCCGCTGTACCAGCAGCTGCAGCGCGCGCTCCGCCTCGCCATTGAAAATCACGTGCTCGGGCCGGATGACGCGTTGCCTGCGGAACGCCAGATCGCGATCGACCTCGCGGTATCAAGAATTACGGTGCGCAAAGCCATCGAAGGCCTGGTGGAGGAAGGCCTGCTGGTTCGCCGCCAGGGATCGGGAAATTTCGTATCCGCGCGCATCGAGAAAAATTTCGCGAAGCTGACATCATTCTCCGAAGACATGCGCGCACGCGGCCGCAAGCCGCACAGCGTGTGGCTGAAAAAACTCGAAGGCACCGTATCGCCGGAAGAAGCATTGACGCTGGGCTTGAGCCCCGGCACGCCCGTATATCGCTTCCAGCGAATTCGTTATGCCGACGATGCGCCGATGTCCATCGAACTCGCGACGATTGTTGCGTCGTGCCTGCCATCGTTATCTGCGGTCGACAATTCCCTTTATGAAGCGCTCGAACATGCGGGCAATCGTCCCGTGCGTGCGCTGCAACGCTTGCGCGCATTGCTGCTCAATGCCGAGCAGGCAAAACTGCTCAACGCGCGCGAAGGCGATGCCGGGCTGCTGGCCGAGCGTCTCGGTTTCCTGCGCGATGGCCGCGCCGTTGAATTTTCACAATCTTTCTATCGGGGCGATACTTATGACTTCGTCGCGGAGTTGAGCGCTCCATGATCAACACCGCGCCCGCCACTGAATCCAGGAAATCCAGCATGCCGCAAAAAGAACCAGCGAGTGAAGCGCCGGGCACGGCCATCGTCCCCGAATCCACACACATGTATCGCGAAGCTGCGGAAGCTGCAAACGCGTTGCGCGCGCAATATGCAGCTAATCATTCGCGCGCACTTGAGCTGGGCGCCACGCTGCGCACACTTGCGCCGCGCGCCGTCGTCACCTGCGCGCGCGGCAGCTCCGACCATGCCGCCACGTATGCGAAATATTTAATCGAGACACGACTGGGCGTACTGACTTCATCGGCATCACCTTCAGTGAGTTCGGTGTACGGCGTGAAGCAGGATTTGAGCGGTTGCCTGTTCCTGGCCATCTCGCAGTCAGGGCGAAGTCCTGATTTGATCGATGCAACTAAAGCCGCCAAGGCGGCGGGCGCCACCATCGTTGCTCTGGTGAATACGGACAATGCACCGCTAGCCGAGATCGCTGATTTCCAGCTGCCGCTATGCGCGGGTCCGGAGCAAAGTGTCGCGGCCACCAAATCGTATATCGCCTCCCTTGCCGCAATCGCACACCTGACCGCCGCATGGAGCGGCGACAACATCCTGCTCGATGCGTTGATCGCAGCGCCCGAATCACTTGAGGCTGCTTGGCAGCTCGACTGGGGTGCCGCCATGCCGACGCTACGCAATACCAGCCATCTCTACGTGATCGGCCGCGGTGTGGGACTGGGTATCGCGCAAGAGGCCGCGCTTAAATGCAAAGAAACATGCAGGCTGCATGCAGAGGCATTCAGCGGTGCCGAAGTACGCCATGGCCCGCAGGCGTTGCTGCAATCGAATTTTCCGGCGCTCATTTTTACGCAGGACGATGAATCGCGCGCCGACCTGGAAGCACTTGCGCGCGACCTGGTGGCGCGTGATGTAAACGTCATGATCGCCGGCCGCCCGGTAACGGGTGCTACCGTCCTGCCGACGGTGCAGGCGCATCCGATGATCCAGCCCTTGCTCATCGCGCAGAGTTTTTACAAGCTCGCCAATGCACTCGCGGTGGCGCGTGGCTGCGATCCGGATCGCCCGCCGCACCTGCGCAAGATCACCGAGACGCGTTAATGGGACACCTAGTCTGATGGCGCGCGTTGGCATGGCGCCGACGGCGCTGGTGAATGGCCGCGTGCTGCTCGATGACGGGTTCGCCAGCGGAAAAACCGTCCTGCTGGATGCGGGTCGGATAGCCGCCATCGTCGCAGACGGCGACGCGCGATGCGCGGGCGCCGAACGCATTGACCTGCAAGGCGCACGGCTCATGCCCGGCTTCGTCGACATACAGGTCAACGGCGGCGGCGGTGGGCTCTTCAACACCAAACGCGACGTCGAAACATTGCGCATTATCGCGGCCGCGCATCGCAAATTCGGCACCACCAGTTTGTTGCCCACGCTCATCAGCGACGATTTGCCGATCGTGGCCGAAGCCATCCGCGCTGTGCGCGATGCCATCGCCGCCGGTGTTCCCGGCATTGCGGGCATTCACATCGAAGGACCGTTCCTCAACGAAGTCCGCAAGGGCGCACACGATGCCGGCAAGTTCCGCACGCTGGATGCGGCGGCGGTCGAATTGCTCGCATCCCTGCAAACCGGTCGTACGCTCGTGACGCTGGCACCGGAGATGAATGGCATGGAAGAAATCGCGGCCCTGGCCGCACGGGGCGTGATCATTTCCGCAGGCCACACCAATGCGTCGCACGCCGTCATCGAGGAGGCATTGCGCCACGGGGTCACCGGCTTTACCCATCTGTTCAACGCCATGTCGCCCTTGACGACGCGCGAGCCTGGCGTGGTCGGCGCGGCGCTGCACGACCAGGCGAGCTGGTGCGGCATCATCGTCGACGGGCATCACGTGTCGCCGGTGACGCTGCAACTTGCGCTGCGATGCAAGCCGCACAATCGTTTCATGCTGGTCACGGATGCGATGCCCGGTGTGGGTACCGACGCGACGTCATTCGATTTGCAGGGTCGCGAAATATTTGTACGCGACGGCAAATGTATCGACGAGCAGGGCACCCTGAGCGGCTCTGCACTCGACATGGCCAGCGCCGTTCGCAACGCGGTCAATCTGCTGGGCCTGGACCTGGCCGAAGCGGCGCGCATGGCCAGCACTTACCCGGCAACCTTCCTCCGCGTCGACGGCGAAATCGGCCGCATCGCCGTGGGTCTTCGCGCCAACCTGGTCGCGACTGACGAATCTGTAAATGTGCTGGACACCTGGATTGACGGCCAGAGGCCGGGCAATGCAACCGATGTGGCCCACGGGTCCGAACGGGAGGCCGCATGACGACAACGCATGCGCCGCAAGCCCTTCGCAACGATCGTGGTACGGGTGTCAGCAATTACACCTTTATCGACAGCGCCACGCAGGCCGAGAGCCTCGCTGCGGACGTCGCGCGCCTGCTGCGTGCGGCCATTGCGGAGCGCGGAACGGCATCGCTGATCGTCTCGGGCGGCCGTAGTCCCACCCAGTTTTTCGAAGCGCTTTCCACGGCGGACTTAGCGTGGCGCGATGTCACCGTCAGCCTGACCGATGAGCGCCTGATCGATACCGCAACCGGTGAAAGCAATGAGCGGCTGGTGCGTACCCACCTGCTTATCAACGCTGCGCGCGACGCGCATTTCGTCTCGCTGCGGTCCGCCGTTGCCGATGCGGGAATGGCGCTGGCCGACCGCAATCGCGCACTGCTGCGTCTGGTGCGTCCGTTCGACGTACTGGTGCTGGGCATGGGTGTGGACGGGCACACTGCCTCGATGTTTGCCGGTGCCGACGGCCTCGCCGCCGCGCTCGATCCCGCCGCCGCACCCGCTCTGGTCGGTCTCAACCTGGCCGGTGATGCGCAGGCCCGCATCAGTCTCAACCGTGCCGCGCTGCTGGATTCGCGCTGCATTTGCCTGCTCATACAAGGGCGGGAAAAACGCGAAGTGCTGGCGCGCGCCTGTGATGGAACGCCGCCCGAGGAATTGCCGGTGGCGACAATTGTCCAGCAGCGCCAGGTGCCGGTGCACGTTTACTGGTCGCCGTAATCTTTCGATTCGCGCGAAGCAAAACTCAGCCATTTCGAAGTCGAAGCTCAAGTACTGGTGCGGCATACAGGTCATAAATGGCTGGAAACGCGCGCCGAATGGGGAGTTTGATCATCGTCAGCTGCCCAGGCGCCAATCTCGCCACTCACCTCATTGAGTTCGCGCCGTTACACGCGAATTGAGAAAAGTATTTTTCCATGCGCGCGCCAAAGCGAAAATGTGGCCAGCCACTTCCGGTGAGCGTAGCGGTCGCATACAATATTTTTGTCGATACATAAAAATAAACGCGTGCGCACTGCGCGTTTGTTGGCGCAAGAAAATTCGTCCACGCGTACCGTTGCTTACTGCGTGCGACTTCACAACAATCAACTCTCAGGACGATCGACTGTTCCGCGATGCTGCGTTCCTGCAGCCCTGCGAAGCGGTGCGATTGAAATACACGCGTGAGATCGCAACGGAAACCCGCGCGCGCCATGACGCGCATTGCAGCAGGAATTATCTGGTTGTCGGCCGGTGTGGTCACGGCTGCAGAGCCCGCGTCCGGAAACCGTCAAGGCGCGGAAACCGGGCGTCCTGCAGACAACAGCTGGGTGGCGCTCACGCTCGACAATGACGTCATCTCGCACCAGGACCGCCACTACACCAGTGGGATCCAGGTCAGCTTCCCGGTTTCGCGCGACAACTTACCCGATGCGTTGCGCAACTCAACACTGATAAATCAATCGGCCGGTTCGGACATCGTTGCCGCCTTCGGACAACGCATTTACACGCCCTTCAACATCACGCGGGAAATTCCCGATCCGAGCGACCGTCCGTACGCAGGTTGGCTCTATCTCCTGACGGACCTGAAAATCCAGGGCAGCGATTCGGTTGATCATTGGGTCGCGAGCGTAGGTGTGGTTGGCCCGCTGTCGATCGCGCACAGCACGCAACATCTCATTCATCGCGTGTTAAACCAACCCATGCCGAAAGGATGGAATGCGCAACTGAAGAATGAAGCTGCACTCCTGTTGGGATATGAAAGATCCTGGCCGGCAATGTGGCGCGGTTCTGCCGGAGAACACCAATGGGATGTGTCGCCGCGCGTGGGCGCGACGGTCGGCAATGTTTTTACGTACGCGTCGACGGGTGTAGTCGCAAGGCTCGGACACAACTTGCCCGCAGACCTCGTCGGCACGCGTCTTTCGCTTGCACCGTTTGCCGACAGCTATCGTGGCGGCGCAGGAATTACCAGCTGGTATGTATGGCTCGGCATCGAGGGCCGCGCCATCGCGCGGAATATTTTCCTGGATGGCAACAGTGGCCGTGACAGCGCGCGTGTGCCACGGGAAAATTTCGGCCATGACATGCTGCTGGGCATTGCCGCCACCTGGCAGTCATGGACCGGCAACGCCACGTTCGTCAGGCGCAGCAAGGAATTTTCGGGGCAAGCGAATGTCGATGTGTTCGGGCAGCTGACCATATCGTTTGCGTATTGAGTGTTGGCGTATTGAGCGCGGGTATATTGAGCGCCTGGATTCGCTACGCCTTTAGCCAGGTGAATGCTTCGGCGTATCGATCAAAATCGAATTTCTTCACCTCGGCTGCAATGAAGTGCTTTCCCAGTGATTCGACCAGGCCGGCAATCACGCTGTCGGTCACGACGGCAATCCGCTCAACCTTCTTGTGATGATCATGCACAAAATGCATGTGCGCGGTGAAGCCGCCCATGTCTTCCCAGCCCGGGAAATCCTTTGCATGTATGAGCACGCCATGCAGCCGCGCGTGATCCTCGAGATAGGTGTCCACCACGGTAGTCAGGCCGGCGAAATCCTCGCGCGACAGGGGTGCGCCGGGCTTTAGAAGGAGAATTCCCTCAGGTTCCATGATTGAGTAGTCAAGCATTTTTCTATCTCCTGGCCCGTTTGTAGATCTCAATCATGGGCCAGCCCGTGTAGCGGCGCTATAGGCAGATAGCGCGTTTCACGCGAGTGCAATGCTGACAAAGCGTTTGCAACGGCGCTTGCCGATATCCCTGTCCCGCGATTTTTTTGTTCACGTTTCGCTGGACAGCAGTGGGGCGACAAATGCAAAGAAGAAGCCTACTGAATACATTGCCAGGGAGAACCAATAGACAACAGCGGAAACCCGCCGGGTTCGCATGCAAGCGGCGGCAAGCCCTGGCTCAACCGGACAAGGCATTGAGCGCGACTTCCATTGCAGGCCCCCCGCAATGGCCAGCATGACTGCCGCCACGAGAAACAAGGCAACTTTGTGCTCCGAGAGCCAGACGATTTGCGGAAACGCGCCCACCAATCCCGCCATCGTGGCACCGGCACCCAGGGAAACCAGCAGCGCCGGCAGGGCGCAGCAGATCAACGTGCCCCCGCTGCTGAAGAGCGACAGGAACGCAGCCGCGAATGAGGATCGGAACCCGGCAATCATTTAGTGGCCTTGATCCGGCTGCGCACTACGTCCAGCGATTCGTCGGTCCGATGAATGCCGGTGACAACGTAACCCGCGTTGGTGATTTCGGTTCGAAGTTTTTCGTCGGGAATATCCTGTCCGTCCTTGAGCGATACCGCGACGGCTTTCTTTTCCAGGCTCACGAACACCTTGTCCACGGCGGGCTGCGCCTTCATTTTTTTCTCAATTCCCTGTGCGCAAAACGCACACACCAGTCCGTCTACATCAATCTTGATGGTCCTGGCCTGGAGCGCTGAAGACAATGCAAGTAGCGTCACCGCCAAACAGAATCTATGGATGGTTTTCATCGTTATCTCCTAAAAGTTGTACATGATCATGAATTGGGAATGGCGTTCACGGCTGATGCCGAGCTCGACCCACACCGGACCTTTGAAGAGCCGCAGCAGTGCGGTCTGCTCCAGTTTTTTCGAATTGCTATCCGTCATGTCCCTGATGCCGCCTGTGTAGTGGCGAAACTGAATCAGGAACCACGTGGCGAGGTCCTCGTAGTCATGTTCATAGGGCGCCACACCCAGCTGAAGGGTGCTGACCTGATTCGCGAAGGCAGCGCTGCGATAGCCGTCGATTTTGAACGAGGAATAAAATCGCCGGGTTTCGTAGTCGCCCTGGGCGCCATAGCGAAAGACAGCGTCCCGCCGCCATGTGATGCCGCCATTGTCCGTGGATCGCGCTGTGCCGGCTCCTGCCCAGCTGAAAAGATTGGCTTGCGCGGACGGCATGTTCCACCGATTGACCAGGTAATTTACCTGCAGGTAACTGATGTCACGCCTTTTGCGTTTGTCATCGCTGGTCAATTGCAGGTATCCCGGGCCCGCCGACCACCAGAACTCGGGCGCGTAAAACGCCTGCGCTTCGAGCATGTTGACATTGCGTTCGTGCATGATTGTCGTGCCATCGGAAAATGCAATGGGTTTGGCATCTGCCGGAAGCGCGAATGCGCCGATCGACGCAGTAAAAAGCAAAACAGGGACAGAACGTTTTTGCAGCATGATTTTCCTCCAGCGAACGTGACAAGCCGGATGCGAATCGCATCCGGAATCTGTTCAACGGGAGGAAATCAGATCCTGAAACAGCAGTTCAGAATCGCGAACGCCGGTGGCCGATAGACGCCCTGGGAGTCTTGCTCCAACGGCGCTGATGGCGCCGTTTCAACGCAGGATTGCAATGGGATCGCAATCGTGGCGATGAAGGTAAAGTCGGCAATGAAGGCATCGGCGCAAGACGCCTTGCTGTCCTTGCAGTGTTCGTGGCACAGGACGGCAATGGAGGCCGCATCACTGTCACAGCAATCCGCCTTCATGCCTTGAATGTGTTCAGTGTGGGCTGCCTGCTGCATCGGGCAGGCATACGCATTCAGGACAAATTGGGAAAGCAACAGCGCCAGCGCAATGAACGCTGCGGTTACTTTCTGGAATGTGTTTCGTCTGCGCATGGTTAAAGCGTATCACTTGTTCGGATGAAAGTACTGCACCGCAGCAACACGTCTTCACTTTTCATTGCGCGCTTGCCCCTGGGTTGCAGAGCGATCAGGCGTTCGAAGAACACTCTTGGACGCCTGCTCCACAGGGAAGTTCAGGCTTCGGCTTCATGGCAGACCGCTTCGATATTGTGCCCGTCCGGGCCAATGACGAACGCGGCATAGTAGTTGGCATGATATCTCGGGCGCAGGCCAGGTGGACCATTGTCTTTGCCGCCCGCCCCCAGCGCGGCGCGATAGAACGCATCGACTTGCTGCCGATTTTCGGCCACGAATGCCAGGTGCAGATGTGCGGGCTTCTCTTCAGTTTGGTACAGGCAAAGTGAAACCTTGCCTGTTGGGTGACTCAGTTCGGCACCGTTGGGCGGCCACTCGGTGACTGCGGTCACTCCGAGCGGCGCGAGTGCCTTCAGGAAAAATTCTTTGGTCGCAGCATAGTCGCTGGCGCCGAATTTTACGTGGTCAAACATGAGCACTCCTTGTTGAGTCGGGCCATTGATTAGCCGGTGCGGCCTTCATCGAATTGCGCCTTGAGTTCAGCGAGAGTAACCAACCTGGCAATTCCGCCGTCCAGATAATCCATCGTAACGTTGTGGTGGTTCACGTCCCTGGAGGCAACACATTCCCTGACGATCGTCACTGGAAAATCTCGCTGGTACGCATCTATTGCCGACATGCGGATACACGCGTGTGAATTCACGCCGGCAAGAATAATTCCATCGTTGCCGAGACGCTGAAGCAGCGCGTCCAGATCCGTTTGAAAGAACATGCTGTAGCGCTTCTTGATGACCTCGAAATCCGCTTCCGCACGAGTTAATTCGTCGAGCAAAAGGGGACCACTGGTACCTTTGATAAACATGCGGATGTTGTCTCTTTTCATGTCCAGCATCGCGTCACTCAAATCCGGCTCGAATTCCTGCCGAACCCAAACCACCGGATAGCCGTTCATGCGCGCAAATTCGGTCAACGCATTGATTGACGAACACAGCGCCGCGCGCAGCCGTTGAAGCTCGGCGTGAACAAAGCAATCGTTGAGCATATCAATGATAAAAACAGCGGGTCGTCTCATGCCTTTTCCGCGCGCCTCCGGGATGCTTGTTCGCCGCATATTACGGCTTTGATCGCAGTCATTCAATGTGTCAAAACGCCTGCCCGCCCGCGATAAGGCGAATTCGGTTTCTAGCTCGGGCGCTGCGAATCACACGCATAAGCAAGTCACATGCAGACCGCGTTAGTCGGCCTCACTCAAATATGTGCCGCCACCCTTACAACAAATTCGTTGAGTAGCTGACAACGTTTACGAATGTTTCAAGTCAATCTCACGTTTTCAAGGAGATTCCCATGCCAAGAAAACCCCAAGTAGCGGTTGAACCACGTCCAGATGGTCGCTGGGCTGTCCAAACCGATGGCACCACTCGTGCTGATTCACTGCACATCAAGAAGGTCGATGCCGTGGCACGCGCACGTGAACTGGCTGAGAACAAGAAAACCGAATTGGTAATCAAGAACGCAGACGGTCGGATAGCGCAAAAAGATAGCCATGGGAATGATCCCCGGGGCAGGGGCTAGCAGCAAAAAATTATTGCGGTGGAGTTTGGCATCTTGTCTTCCTGCCGCAATAATTTCGCGTGCGCCTCAATGTCTTTGCGCTTCAATCACGCGCCCAAATGCCTGCGAAGCCCGGCGAGATACGTAGTAAAAGTGATAGCCGGGAAACGAGACAGCCCAATTGTCCTGCACCGATACCAGTCGCCCGGCCTGAATATTTTGTTGGACAAGCCCTTCTGGCAATCAGGCGAACCCCGTGGGAGGAGGGGCTGGGGCAGGGGGCTCACTGTCCGCAATTGAC
>JBDTWS010000017.1:0-36045 GCA_040006575.1 Betaproteobacteria bacterium | reverse complement strand
CACCCTCACCCACGCTTACTGCCGTTGAGAATCCCAGCAAATTCACGGCCCACTACCCGGCCATTGCGTGCGGAACAACGGGGTACCAGGTGGTTTTCACGGTGACCGATGCCAGCGGATTGAGCATCCAGGCGCTTTTGACCGTGACCCCCGGCACGGCTACCCGGCCGGCACCCTCGCCCTCTCTTACCTTGTCTCCCTCCAGGATTAACCTGCTCGCGTGCGGCCAGTCCGCACAGGTTCTGGCGACAGTGATGAATGCGGGATCCTCAACTACGACGATTTCCACTTCCATTGAAACGCCTTACTCGACAGCCCCGCCAGTTCCACCGGCAACGTCAGGCGTCCCGGCTTTGACCGCGACAGTAAGCGGCAATACCATTACCGTGACCCGGAGCAATGCGTCAATGAGCACGGTCGGCAATGGCTCGGGAGCAACCACTGAAGCCGTAATCACGGTGGGCGCAGGTAGTGCACCGCCACAAACACTTACGGTAGCCACACCCAGAATCTGTCCTTGACCAGTTTAATGCTGTAGTCCCATTGCCGTTTTGCAACTGGCTGATTATTTGATGTTTTCGCGATTCGTGTTCAACAGCCAGTCTGTGCACGTGCCTTCTTTGCAAGCATATTAGGCGGGTTGGATGAGGGCTTGGAGCCGGGTACTTCGTCTCGAATGGCCTATAAAAAAGACTTGCAAGCAACTGCAAGTTGCGCTTTAATAAAGCGAGGTAAGGCCATAATTTTTAAGTAAACTGGCTAAATTGGGGATTCGCGAATCCCGACCAAGAACTGAGAATATGAGGACACCATCGTGACGATAATTAACTTCTTCGGCAATTTGAGCACCCTGGCGAAACGGGCCGTGACAGCTGGCCTGCTCGGTTCGATGACTGCCGTGCTGGTGTCCTGCGGTGGCGGCGGAGCGGGTCCCGTTACCCCGATTCCACCGACGACCACGCCACTGGTCCTGCTTCCGGACAGCGGCACCATGTACGCCAACGTGTCTCAGACATTCCAGGTACTGGGCGGCCAAAAGCCCTACACGATCGTTTCGAACGAACAGACCGTGCTACCGCTCAATTTCACGCTTAACGCTAATTCCTTCTCGATCGCCCCGAATCAACCGGGTGTGTTTGATCCAAGCACTGATCCCAATATCGTCCCGTTCCGCACCGTCATCATCACGGTCCGCGACGCGTTCGGCGCACAGATCGCTAACACGTATAAGGTGCTACAGAATTTCCTGACTGGTTACGGTCTTTCCATCAGCACGACGACAACTTGTTCGGGCGCGACGGGTACCAATGCTCCCGTGGCTTGTGCCGGCGGCGATTCACTTATTTTCCTGCAGCCTGCCAGCAACGGCCTCTACTACGCCGGCAAGGTGATGCGATTGACAGCCAATTACGGCTCGTTCGCGTTCATCACCGACAGTACGGGAATTACCGGCCCAACGATCACGGTCGTTGCGGACAGCACAGGGTCACTTTCAGCGAGAATTCGCGTGACCCCGAATGCCCCGACGCAATATGCGCAGTTCCGGCTGACGGATGTCGCAACGGGCAATTACGAAGACATTAACTTTGTGATCGTGAATTCCAACGGAAACAACACAGCGCTTTCCGTGTTGCCGACGACGATCACGCTGCAAGGTCCAGATACGACGCGTTGCGGCGGCGGCATTGCCAACGTCGTCGTGTTCGGCGGACAGCCTCCCTATACGGCGACTTCAACCAACCCCGGTTCGATCTCCATCGCACCGCCGATCGTGCTGCGCAGCGGCGATTCGTTCTCGGCGACCATCTCGAGTGGCAGCGCGTGTATCACGGGTGGGAAAATCATCATTACCGATGGTGCCGGCGCGGTCGTGTCAGTGGATGTGACTACGACGCTGGGTACTACTGCACCAATCCTGCCTCTCAATGTCGCCCCGACTTCGCTTTGCATGCGTGACGGCGACAATGCAGTGATCAACATCACCGGCGGCAATCCGAGCAAGGTCATCAATTCATCCAACACATTCCTGGTCACAGCGACGCCAAACACGCTTGCTGGCCCGGGTACCGTGAACCTGGCTTCGCAAAACGGCGGCGGCGCTCTTGGAACAGCAGTACAAGTAACCGTGGACGATGGCTCGCAACAGCGGACCGTCAACATCGTTCGCAAGACACTCTGTCCGTAAGGAACGGGATCTCCCTAAACGGGCACCTTCGGGTGCCCGTTTGTTTTGTTCAAGGCATAGTGTGAAGTCGCCTTTCAACTTTTAGCGGTTTCGCCTTCTGAAATGCACGACGTAATTACTTTCCTGGTCCCTGCACTGGTTGCCGCGGCCGCGATCGCCGGCTTGCGTCGCAGCGCTTTGGCGCGAGCATCACTTGACCGTCCCAATCATCGCTCCCTTCATGTCGCACCAACGCCTCGCATCGGCGGTGTGGCCATGGCGATTGCCGTCACGATCGCGCTTTGCGTGTGGGGAAATTCGCAAATGCCGATCGCACCGATTTACTTGGCGGCGGGTTTGCTGGCGGTCTCTTTGCTGGACGATCGTTCCAATCTGCCTGTCGCTTGGCGTCTCGCCGCTCATGCCGCCTCCGCTATTTGCCTCGTATTGGTGTGGCGGGCGTCCACGGCAAATTCGGCAACACCTCCAGTCGAAACATTTTCGTGGCTGGCAACCTGGTGGGGTGCCGGGTTGACCATCATCGCGATCTGTTGGTCAACCAATCTTTTCAATTTCATGGACGGCGCGGACGGTCTTGCAGGCGGCATGACGCTGATCGGGTTTGGCGCCTATGCAATCGCGTCCTCGTCCTCATCTACGGTTGGAACGGACCTCGCCACACTCACCACCGCAATTTCGGGTGCAGCGCTGGGTTTTCTACTTTTCAACCTGCCGCCTGCCAAAGTCTTCATGGGCGACGCGGGCGCAGTGCCGATCGGCTTCCTGGCGGCTGCCTTGGGCGTGGAGGGCTATTTGCGCGGCGTATGGCCGTTGGGGTTCGGCGTGCTGGTTTTTTCGCCATTTATCGTTGACGCCACGGTCACGCTTCTGCGGCGTTTGGCCCGCGGCGAAAAGATCTGGATGGCGCACCGCGAACACTATTACCAGCGACTGATCTTGTCCGGTTTCAGCCATCGCCAAACCGTATTTTCGTATTACGTTTTGATGCTGGGTAGCGCGCTATCTGCACTAATTGCACAAAAACATAGCCTCCTCTATCCAATAGCAAGTTTCTGGGTGATAACATACCTGTCGTTGTTGATGTATCTGGAATGGCGCTTCTACCAACAAAAAAAACATAAAACAGAAAAAAATTCTGAGGCCAAATGAAACGCTTCGCAATCAATGAACGCGCTGTTTTAGCGTTCTGCCACGATGTTCTAATGCTGGTCCTGTCCTGGGCCATCACGCTCCTCCTGTTTGCCAGTCAATACCCCAGCGATCATTCCGATACGTTGATTCCCGCACTCAGCGTAGTGCTCGTCTTGGCCATTCCGGCGCAAGCCGCGATTTCCATTTTGTTCGGCATGTACCAGGGGCTGTGGCGTTATGCCAGCCTGCCGGACGTGCAGCGCATCGTCGTCAGCGTCGTAGCCGGTTCCAGCATGTCAGCCTTGCTGTTGTGGTCGGCGGGATGGATGCAGCTTCTGGTATTCGCACATTTTTTCATCCAGGCGTTGCTGTTGATCACACTGATGGCCGGCAGCCGCATCTGCTATCGCTCATGGAAAGAGTGGCGCCTGTATGGCAACACTAACGAACAGGGCACCCCGGTGCTGGTGCTCGGTGCGGGTGACGCCGCCGTGGGACTATTGAAGGAACTCTCGCGCAGTGCAGATTGGCGCGTGATGGGATTGCTTGACGATGATCCCAACAAGCGCCAGCGCCTCCTGCACGGCGCGCGCGTGATGGGCAGCATTGATGAGTTGCCCCGGCTGGCGCGCACACTCAAAGTCAAACACGCAATCATCGCCATGCCGTCGGTTACGTATCCTGTACGCCGCCGTATCGTGGAAATTTGCAACAAGGCGCGCGTAACCATCCTGACCGTGCCGAAATTCAATGGCGTTACGCTGAGCCCGACAGCCCCCGGGAAAACAGTGCCGGCAAAGATTCGCCGCGTCGCGGTGGAAGATTTAATGAAGCGCGAACCCATCATCCTCGACGATGCCGGGTTGCATGACCTCATCACCGACAAAGTCATCATGGTGACGGGTGCGGGTGGCTCCATCGGCTCCGAGCTGTGCCGCCAGATCGCCGGATACCAGCCGTCGATGCTGGTGCTTTTCGAGCAGAGCGAATTCGCGATGTACCGGATCGAGCAATCGCTGCGCGACGCCTATGAAAACCTGCCCATCGCCAGCGTGATCGGTGACATCAAGAACGTCAAGCGTGTCAACCAGGCGATGCATCAATATTCGCCATCGCTGGTCTTCCACGCGGCTGCCTACAAGCATGTGCCGCTGATGGAGGAAAGCAACGCATGGGAAGCCGTGCAAAACAATGTGCTCGGCACGCTGGTGGTGGCACGCGCGGCCATCGAATACGGCGTGAAGAAATTCGTGCTGATCTCCACCGACAAAGCCGTTAACCCCACCAACGTGATGGGTGCGACAAAACGGTTGTCTGAAATGCTCTGCCAGGCCCTGCAGCAAACCAGCAATACCCGGTTTGAAATGGTGCGATTCGGCAACGTACTCGGCAGCGCCGGCAGCGTTATCCCGCGATTCCAGGAACAGATCGATCACGGCGGACCGGTGACAGTGACGCACCCGGACATGGTGCGTTATTTCATGTCCATTCCTGAGGCAGCACAACTGGTGCTGCAGGCCGGCACGATGGGCCTGGGTGGCGAAATATTTGTGCTGGACATGGGCGAGCCGGTCAAGATTGTGGATCTTGCGCACGACATGATCCGCCTGTCTGAACCGACGGACGAAGAGATCAAGATTGTTTACACGGGCCTGCGTCCCGGCGAAAAACTGTTTGAGGAATTGCTCGCGCACGACGAACAGACGCGCCCAACGCCGCACCCGAAACTTCGCATTGCAAAGGCGCGTGAGGTGGATGGTGCATTTATCAATATTGTCACCGCGTGGCTGCTGCAGGACCGGATTCCGGATGATTCCGACGTGCGCCGCGAGCTGAAGCGCTGGGTGCCGGAATACGTGGCGCAGGTGAGGCCGCGATTGACGTCGATCACCGGAACCGGCGACAAGAAATCCGCTTAGCGCCGGATGCAGG
Organism: Betaproteobacteria bacterium; assembly: GCA_040006575.1. Classification (GTDB taxonomy): domain Bacteria; phylum Pseudomonadota; class Gammaproteobacteria; order Burkholderiales; family Usitatibacteraceae; genus UKL13-2. The sequence continues at coordinate 30,797 of JBDTWS010000017.1, read as the reverse complement.
GCGCGAAACAGCACTAACTGCATGCAAACGAAGGCGCACCGGCGAAGTGCCTCATTATGTTTCCCGCTGGTTCCTGGGGACCCGGTCGCCCTCACCAAGAAAAAAGGGGCACTCCGCGAAGAGTACCCCTGATAAAAAACTAATTGGCGCGCCCGAGACGATTCGAACGTCCGACTCCTGCCTTCGGAGGGCAGTACTCTATCCAGCTGAGCTACGGGCGCATCCGCATTCCTGCGGTTCACTACAAGGGCAATTTTACCATCCTATGCCACGTGACCAGCCAATTTCGGTGAACGCGTCGCGGCAATTGAGCTGAAATGCCCCCGCCGGTATAATGCCTGCTGCAAATCCATCACCATCCCTTTTACGCCCACCCGCGCAGCGGTTTTTCCAGGAAGTTGCCATGTCCCAGCACCATACAGACCCGGTCGAAGAAAATGTCGAAACGCATCCCGTGAAATTGGCAATTGCCGTGACCGTGGGCGCGATCGGCCTCGTCATTGCGATTCTCCTGCTAGCCGGTTTCGCCGTGGGATCGCATCGCATGGGCGAGACAGACGCGAATGCCAATACACCTGAAGCCGTTACCAAACGTATTGCACCGTTTGTCACATCGACCGTAGACGCCAGCAAGGCCGCCCCTAAGGCCGTCTCCGCTGCCAGCGCCGCACCGGCGGCCGCAACCGCCGGCGCACCTGTCGTTGCCATGGCAATTCCCGCCGCATTGCCCGTGGGCGCTGCCGCGCCTGCCGGTGGCGAAGGCGTTTACAAGGCAGGTTGTGTTGCCTGCCATGCGACCGGTGTTGCCGGTGCGCCTAAATTGGGCGACAAGGGCCTCTGGGGCCCGCGCGTTGCCAAGGGCAAGCCTACCCTGTACGAGCATGCGCTCAAGGGCTTCAACGCCATGCCGGCCAAAGGCGGCAATACCGCCCTGGCCGATGCCGACGTAAAAGCCGCCGTCGACTATATGATCGCGCAGGCAAAGTAGGGGCGCCGGCGTGCACAACATCGTGCACATCCTGAAGAGGGCGGCGCGACCGCCCTTTTTTGCGCCCGCATTTCCGGCTTCGCCGGTGCGTTGACCCATGGCGACCTATGCCATCGGCGATTTGCAAGGCTGCTTCGCGACCCTTCAAGTCCTGCTGGACAAAATTGATTTCAATCGAGCGAAGGATCGCCTCTGGTTTGTCGGCGACCTGGTCAACCGCGGCCCGGCTTCGCTGGAATGCCTGCGTTTTGTAGTTGGGCTGGGCGACCGCGCCATCACGGTTTTGGGAAATCATGACCTGCATTTGCTTGCAGTGTCCGAGGGGCTTGCCAGGCAGGGGAAACACGATACGCTCGGCCCCATCCTCGAAGCGCCTGATCGTGTGCAACTACTAACCGCACTGCGCCACAGCCGGATGCTGCATGTCGACGGCGACAACGTGATGGTGCATGCGGGCTTGCTGCCGCAATGGTCGCTGGGCCTGTCGCAGCAACTTGCGGGCGAGGTGGAAGATGCGCTGCGCGGGCCGGGCTATCGCGATTTGCTGGCGGGCATGTATGGCAACGAACCTGCCATGTGGAGCGATCGGTTGAACGGAATGGATCGCCACCGCATCACTATCAATGCGATGACGCGCATGCGGGTGCTAAATGAGCGCAACGAGTTGGACCTGAAATTCAAGGGCGAGATAGAGGACCTGCCGCCCGGATTTTCGCCGTGGTTTGAGCGGCGCCATGCCTCATTCGCGGAAAAATTTATTGTCGCCGGGCATTGGTCCGCGCTTGGCTTGCGCGTCACATCGCACTTCGCAGGTCTCGACAGCGGTTGTGTGTGGGGCCGCGAACTGACCGCGTGTCGGTTGGAAGATCGTACGGTTTTCCAGGTGCCTTGCGCTGAGACAGCGTTGCCGAAAGGTTGGGACTAACCGGGCTTGCACTCGCACCTCATCCACAAACTCCAGCATTTACGCCATCCTTCAACACCTATTGCCCCGAGAGGCTCGCCGCTGCTAGAGTTTTGTCAGGAAATCTGGCCCGAACTATGCCGTCGCACCTGGCGTCGGTTCGCTTATCAACGGGAAGTGCTGGTGGACATTTCCCTGGGCAACACCGAGGATTTGCGCGACCACCACTTCCGCCTGCAGGGCAAGTTCTCGCCTTGTCAGTCCCTGTGCCTCAATCGGTGAAGCAAACGTAATCTCGGCGATTGTGGATTTCTGGCGAATGATGAGTCCCACCGACTCTGCAAAACTGAGCTCGCCGATAAACGCGACCGCATCGGTGCGTCCACCATCGCTGGCGCGATAGCGCAACGCTACAGGAGCAAGCGTTGCCGCGTTGATCACGGCCGGCTCAAAGAGGGAGGTATGGAATTTCAGCAAGCGGTCGCCGCTGGTGGTGGTGCCTTCCGGAAAAAATCCAATGGTCGATCCTTCCGCCAGCACCGCGTGCATCACATCATTGATCTTCGCCGTATCGCTGCGGCGGGTCCGCCGGATAAAAATGGTGCCCGCCCGGTCGCACAACCAGCCGGCGATGGGCCAGTCGCGAATTTCGGATTTCGCAACGAAACGCGCAGGATGCGCAGCACTGATGATGAAGATATCCACCCAGGACACGTGGTTGGACGCAATGATGAGGTTGCGCGCGTCAATGGCAGGCCGTTCGCCGTGAACGCTCAGTACGATATTGAGAATCCGCAATAGTTTTCGCGCCCACCAGCCGGTAATCCGCGCGCGATTCGCCGCGGACACGCGTGGGAAAAATAGCCCCACCATCACCAACGCGAAGGCGACATGCGTGAGCAGCCGCACCCAACGCAGAATGCGAACCGGGCGACGCGTATCAGCCGGCTTGGGCGTGAGTGCGGGCGAAATTTCGTGCATCACACGATGGTACTTGATGCGCCAAAATTTGGCGAAACATCACAAATGAAAAAGGCGCCGAAGCGCCATTTTTCATTTGTCTAAGCACGCAAAACTACATGCGTGAAACCCGCGTAGCACCCTGCCCCGACAGGACCTGGACCCGGTCGCCGACACGGAACTCTTCATCCTTTTCCTGCGTAACCGCAATCAGGCGGCCGCCTTCCAGGCGAATCGTGACTTCTACGCCACGGCGGTCATTGGCATTCTTCTCGACCGAATTGCCGATGATGCCGCCCACCACGGCGCCGGCAATTGCACCAACTGCATTGGCCCGCGAACCACCACCAATCGTCGAGCCGGCAACGCCGCCGATTGCCGCACCTGCCAGCGTGCCGGTCCCGGTATCGCGCGAATCGATTGTGACGTCGCGTACGTTCTCAACGATACCGAGGCGTACCGATTGCTCACCACGCACCTGCGACCGCGTGTAATTACCGCCACCCAGGCCGGGCGACGCACAGCCTGCCAGCGCAGCGCTGGTGATGACAATCGAGATAATTGCAAGTCGTCTGGAATTCATGTGTTTCTCCTGTGCTATTGCTTGTTCGTTGTGCGGCGCCAGCAGATTGCTTGCCACAGAAAACTCAAGACCACAGCGGTTCATCAAACGCCGACTGGTAACGTGACTCAATCTCTTCGAGCGTCGGATGATGCCCCTGTGGGCCGCGATGTTCGATCTTCAAACTTCCCATTGTGTTTGCCAGCCGTCCCACTTTTTCCCATGGCCAGTTACGCTCAATCCCGTATAGCAGGCCGGCACGGTAGGCATCGCCGCAACCGGTGGGGTCCATGCGCCGATTTTCCTTAACGCTGGGAATGGCGAACTGTTGACCATCCGCATAAATCACCGAACCTTCTGCGCCCTTGGTCACGAACAGTGCCTTGACCCGTTCGGCCATCTTGGCGATGGAATCGCCGGTACGTTCCTCGAGTGTGCGCGCCTCATAGTCGTTGACGGCGATGTAGTCTGCAAGTTCCACAAAATGCCGCAACTCGCCGCCGTTGAATACACCCATCGCCTGGCCCGGATCGAAGATAAACGGGATCTTCAGGTCATGAAACTGCCCGGCATGTTGCAGCATGCCGTCGCGGGAATCGGGTGCCAGGATGCCGAGTTTCACACCCTTTGCATCGCCAACCTTGTTCAGATAGGACGACGCCATCGCACCTGGATGGAAGGCGGTGATCTGGTTTGCATCGAGATCCGTGGTGATAAATGCCTGCGGCACAAACGCGCCCGAAATTTCGCGCACATGCGTACGGGAAATTCCCAGGCTATCCAGACGCTCACGGTAGGGGCCGAAATCATCGCCGACCGTCGCCATGATCAACGGGTCGCCGCCCAGCATCTTGAGGTTATAGGCAATGTTGCCGGCGGTGCCGCCGAACTCGCGGCGCATGTCAGGCACGACGAACGCCACGTTTAAAATATGAATCTGTTCAGGAAGGATGTGGTTCTTGAACGCATCATGGAACACCATGATCGTGTCATAGGCAATGGAGCCGCAAATCAGGACGGGCATGGTCAAAATTCCCAAGGAAAACAATATTATATCCGTCGCTCAAGGCAGTGTCCGGCAAGCCTACCGCCTGTCGGAAACCGTTTCGATGCCTTGACTTCAATTTGTGAAATCTTGTAAATTCGCTTCACACGAGCTCACTTTTGTGAGTTTGGCGCCCTCGCAGTAGCAGTTTTTCGAATTCTGAAACAAGGCAAACTCATCGAAAGATGAGGACGCAAAGTCTCCGGTCTAAAGGATTTTTTAAAATCCGACGATAGCGGGATTACCAGAGAGTCGAACATGGAAGCTTTCCTTTTCAGCTCGAAAATACACCGGTCCGGCGGAAAAAACGCCCGAGAACCGATGTGCCCCGGCTTCCCTGAATCCCTTCTTCGGTCTATCCCCAAGCTCATCGCCGGCAGCGCGGTTTCACCTGCGCGCGCCTCCAAAACCGAAACACGCGTCCTCTTCGATCTAAGAAAAAGCCCCGTTGCAACTATTGCAACATTGGCATCACCCGGCTTTGCGCCTGCACGGCCAAGTTTTGCGCTCGAACGGCATATTGGAGATGGACATGGCAACACAATCGCTTGATAACGTGATTTCGATCGGTAGCGCGCAGGCGGGCCACCTTGCAGGCGTGCGACGCCGCACCGTGAAGCCTGAGTCCGTCGGCGTCATCAACGATTGCCGCGACATGGCGCTAAAGCGCATCGTCGAGTTGCTTGCCACGACGTTCGACAAGATCGAAGACGAGCTTTTCGAAATGGCCGAAAAAACTGTCGACCGCGATGCACAGAACATGTATCTCGACGCGCGCGCCCAATCGCGCGAAAAACGCAGCGCCATCGAAACCTCGTTTAAAAAACAGTTCCTGAGTTTCTTCGAGAAAAAGGTTACCGGTGAAGACGATCCAGGCCGCTCCAAGGCAATCGACTACGGCTCGATGGAATTGTCGCTCGTCGAAGACTACGACCTCGAACAAAAACTGGCAGTGACCGATATCGCCAAGCGCATGTCGGACAAATGCGACGACGAACTTCGCACGCTCTCTCAACGCATGGGGTTCCTGCTATCCGAACCCGAACTGAAAGACGAAGCCAATCCGATCGCGCCGGACACCATCATCAAGGCGCTCAAGATCGCCTGTGACCAGATGACGAGCGGCTACCAGACCAAGTTGACCGTCATGCGCATGGTCGAGCAACACATGGCCAAAGACATGCTGAGCTTGTATCACGACATCAATTCCCATCTGGTGGCGCGCAAGATCCTGCCGCAGATTCGCCCGACCTATCGCAAAGCCCCGGGCAGTGTCGCCCGCAAAGGTGCCGATGCCGCACCGGCTGCAGCAACACATGGCCCGGCCGCCGCAGATACAGGTGCTACGACTGGTGCCTTCGCCAATCCCGCGACGGATATCTTTGCTGCGCTTCAACAATTGCTCGCGGGCGGGAATATGTTCGACACCGCGCACAGCGCCGGCAGTGCATCGCCTCCCGCTTATGGTGTGAACACAGGAAGCTTCGCACCCGCTCCACCTTCGTCGGCGAACACGGGAGCCGCCACCGCAGACGCGCTGCGCCGCATCGCTGAAGGCGAAAATTCTGTCAGCAGCGCGGGACTGGTATCCGCCTTGACGCAAATGCAGCAGCAACTGCTTTCGGCAACGGGTGGATTCAGCGCGTCCGCTGCGATCAAGGAGTTCATCCCGGGCGAAACGCCGGTCGCCGCATTGAACATGCTGCGCGAAATCAAAACGCAAAGCATGGTTGAAACCAGTTCGCCGATCGATGTGATGACCATCGATATCGTCGCCATGCTGTTCGATTATGTGTTCGACGACAAGGCGATACCGGACGCTATCAAGGGCCTCATCGCACGCCTGCAAATACCGGCCCTCAAGGTCGCGTTGCTGGATCGTTCGTTCTTCTCGCGGAAAACCCATCCCGCCCGCAAACTACTTGACGCGCTGGCCGATGCATCGGTTTGTTTCGCCGGTACCGCGACACGCGAAGACCCGCTGTATCGCATGATCGAAATAACGGTCGATCGCGTACACAACGAATTTGAAACCGACATCCAGATTTTTACCGATGTCCTGGTCGACTTCGAAAGTTTCCTGGCTAAACGCGAAACAGCCAATGCCGAATTTGTCGAACAATCGGCACGCGTCGTGCACGAGCGCGAGAAGCGCGAAATGGCCCGGCTGATTGCCTCTGACGAGACCGACCGCCGCATCGCAATTGCCGACTTGCCGCCGCCAGTCACCGCGATCCTGAAGGGCCCGTGGGCACGCGTGCTGGAACGCATTTACCTGCGTGAAGGTGGACGTCATGCAGGCTTTGTACAAGCCTTGGAAACGGCGGACGACCTGATCTGGAGCGTGACGCCGAAGGCCAATGCGGAAGAACGCAAGCGCCTGGTCGGCATGTTGCCCAGGCTGCTGAAACATCTTCAATACGGCATGGAAATCGCTGCGGTCGAAGCCGATGATCGCGCGCGCTTTTTTGCGACACTGGTCGATTGCCACGCGGCGGCCGTGAAAGCGGGCCTGCGCGGTGAGAGCGTGGCCGCACTGCTGGCTGCTGCCCAACCCAACACCGACACCGGCCCATTGTTCGCGAAACTGATTGCGGAAGAAGAAGTGCGGGAAGCCGAACTGAAATCGCGCGCCCGTTCAGGCGTCGCGCGTATCCAGTTCACCGACAACGGCGTCGAGATCGAAGAACTCAACACCCGCAAGAATAGCGCCGACACCGCACGTCATGAATCGGCCGATGCCGATGACCATGGCGCCGCAAATTCTGACGATGGCGATGAGTCGAAAGCCATGGAAGGCTCGCTCGATTTCGACGTCACCGATATGCCGGTCGTGGAACTTAAACGCGGAACGTGGGTGGAATTCCTGCACAACGGCACCGAGCGCATTCGCGCCAAGCTGTCGTGGATTAGTCCGCTGAAAGGCGTGTACCTCTTTACCAATCCTGGCGCGACCGAAGCTTTGTCCGTGGCACCGGAAACGCTGCAGATGCAGTTCCGCCGCGGTGATGCGAAGGTGATTGAAGAATCGTCGCTGATCGATCGCGCCGTGAGCAGCATGGTGAATTCACTGTCCAGCGCCGCGCACGCCTGAGCGCGCGAACCTCAGTTGTAAAAAGCGCGTACGCCGTAACCTGAGGCAGGCGCTTTCTGCGTGACATCGAAACTCAGGTTTACATACATCTCCGCGTTGGGCGCGAGACTTTCATCCTTCGCCGGCGTGCGCCCCAGGTACTCCGGCGGCTGGAGAATGCGGCTCAGCATGACCTGATTGGCGTTGTCCGTCAGTTTCAGCTCCAGCGCAGGCAGGTCCTGCCGCACCGTACTGCGATTGACAAGGGTGGCCGTCAACAGGATACGTCCCGCCTTGCCGGGCAATTCGATCAGGTCCGAGGCCTCGATGCGAATGGCGTTGTCGTCACGCCCCCACGAAAGTGTGCAGCCCACCCATTCACAGGCGCTGGTGTAGGCGGGGCGCAACTGCGGCCAGGCCTGCGTGATGGTTGAGCGATAAGCATAGGCGAGCTGCGCGCCAAGGCTTAACAGCAGCAAGAGCGCACCCGTTATCCACAAGCTCCCCCGCGACGTTTTTTGTGGCTGCCGGTAAGTGGGGCTGGGGATGAGCAACGGATTGTCGCTGCCCATGGCGTCGGCATCTGCAGAGCCACCCAGCAGCGAGCCGTTTGTCGCCGGCGCGCTTTGCGCATGCATGCGAGCGTCGCCAATCGGCTGCGCGACATTGGCGAGGGCGGGTTCGTCGTCGATGTCGTCCAGATCGAGGATGCCTGATGGCGGGAATGGCGGAGGCACTGGCGACAGTGGTGGCAGTGGTCGCAGTGGTGGCAATTGCGGCGCGAGAGGCGAGGGCGAATCCACGGGATCGCGCAGGTCCGACGCAAAATCCGTTTGCGTGAAATCGTTCGACAACGGCAATGGTTCTTCCCGCAGGAAGATGGCATCGGTCAACTCAGGAGAGGCTTCTTCCGCTACCTCGTCAACATGTAAGACGATGGGCGTAAAAGCAGCTGGCGGCGCGGCGACTGAGGCGTCCTCATCGGACACACGCATCAACGACTGGAACGCATTGAACACGTTGCGGCAACGCCCGCACATGACGCGGCCCTGGCGCACGTTGAGCTGTTCGGGTTGGACTTTAAACTGCGCGGAACAGTTTGGGCAGGTGGTCAGCAGCATGTCGCAAAGTATAGCGTAGCCACTATGCCGCAGAGCCTAGCGGACACTCAGCGGCCGCCGTGGCGGATACCCGCAATGCAGGACCAGCCTTCGTCAGCTTTCCACACCTTCATGTCGAACCAGGGCGCATAAATGGCGATGATTTCTTCTGCCTGGTGGTCCAGTATTCCCGCCAGGACGAGCGAGCCACCCACCTGTGTGTGCGAGGCCAGCAGGGGCGCCAGCACTTTGAGCGGATTGGAGAGAATGTTGGCAACGGTTATGTCGGCTACTGTGTCCAGCGTGGTGTCCGTGGTTGAAAATTCGATGGCCACACTGTTCTGCTTTGCATTAAAACGCGCAGCCTCAACAGCCTGCCGGTCGATGTCGACGCCGATTGCCTTGGCCGCGCCCAGTTTCATGGCCGCGATAGCGAGAATTCCCGAACCGCACCCGTAATCCAGCACCAGCGAATGTTCGGCCGGGCGCAAATTAGCCTCAAGCCATTGCAGGCATAGACGCGTCGTCGGGTGGCTTCCTGTACCAAATGCAGCGCCGGGATCGAGCGAGATATTGATGGCGTCCGCTTGGGGCGCGCTATGCCACGTAGGCACAATCCAGACGCGATCCGAGATCCGAATGGGCTGGAACTGCTCGCGATTTTTTTGCACCCAGTCGATATCTTCGACCAGTGCGCCGGTCAACACCGGCAAGTCGATTCCAAGTGCGCTGCACGCCTGCGTGAAAGCAGCGCCGGCATCGGTGTCGACATCGAACAGCGCGGTCATGCGGCACGTTTCCCAGAGCCCGCCCTCGGCGCCGGGCTCGCCGAAAATCGGCTTTTCCGATTCCGTACCTTCCTGCGCGTCTTCCACGCTCACCGACAGCGCGCCATTTTCCATCAGCGCGTCACCGAGCGCGTCGGCATCGTCGCGCGCGAGATCGAAAGTCATGCTGCGAAAAGTCATGCGGGCTATCCGTGTTTTACAGAATTGGACTCAAGCACTGGCGCGCCTCTCCAGCGCAAAACGACCTGGAGCGTTCGCCAATGCTGGATCTACGTAATTTATCAGCCGGTGTCGCCGGCAATTTTCTTGAGCGCCGCCATGCGGTGTTCGAGGAAATGAATCGACGTGCCGCCACGTATAAACGCAGCATCCGCCATCAACTCCTGGTGCAGCGGCAGATTCGTGTGAATTCCTTCGACCACCATTTCCGACAATGCCGTCCGCATGCGCGCAAACGCCTGTTCGCGGGTATCGCCGTGCGCGATAACTTTCGCGATCAGCGAATCGTAGTAAGGCGGCACGAAGTAATCCGCATACACGTGCGAATCGACACGGATTCCCGGTCCACCCGGCACGTGAAAACGCGTGATGCGCCCCGGCGACGGAACGAACGAAACCGGATTCTCCGCATTGATACGGCACTCCACCGCGTGGCCGCGCAGCTGAATGTCTTTTTGGCGATAGCGCAGCTTTTGTCCGGCCGCAATTCGCACCTGCTCCTGCACGATATCGATGCCGGTAATCATTTCCGTCACGGGATGTTCCACCTGCACGCGGGTATTCATCTCGATGAAATAGAACTCATCGCCTTCATAGAGGAATTCAAACGTGCCTGCCCCGCGATAGCCCAGCTTCACGCACGCTTCCGCACAGCGTTCACCGATGCGGTCGCGCAATCGCGGCTTCAGTTCAGGCGCCGGCGCTTCTTCAATAATTTTCTGGTGGCGTCGCTGCATTGAGCAATCGCGTTCCCACAAATAGAGCGCGGTGCGATGCTCATCCGCCAGCACCTGTATTTCAATGTGCCGCGGATTCTCCAGGAATTTTTCCAGGTAGACCATGGGATTGCCGAACGCGGATTGTGCTTCGGTCTTGGTCATCTGCACCGCATTCACTAACGCTGCTTCGGTGTGCACCACGCGCATCCCGCGCCCACCCCCGCCGCCTGCGGCCTTGATGATGACGGGATAGCCCACGGCGGCGGCAATCTTGCGCATCTCCTTCGGATCGTCCGGCAAAGCACCATCCGAACCGGGCACGCACGGTATGCCGACTTTTTTCATTGCCGCTTTTGCGGCCACCTTGTCGCCCATCGTGCGGATATTTTCCGGACGCGGGCCGATAAAGACGAAACCTGAATTTTCCACACGCTCGGCGAAATCCGCGTTTTCGGACAGGAAACCATAGCCGGGATGAATCGCCTGCGCGTCCGTCACTTCGGCCGCGCTGATGATGGCCGGGATATTGAGGTAACTGTCCTTGGAAGGCGCGGGGCCAATGCAAACCGACTCATCGGCCAGCATCACATACTTGGCGTCGGCATCCGCTTCGGAATGGACCGCGACGGTCTTGATGCCCAGTTCGCGGCACGCACGCTGTATGCGCAACGCAATTTCCCCGCGATTGGCAATAAGGACTTTTTCAAACATGGCCCCCTGGCGAGGACCTGAACCGAAAGCCGGCATAGTCAGTAACCGCCGTTATTCAATGATGAAGAGCGGCTGGCCGTACTCCACCGGTTGGCCGTTCTCGACGAGGATGGCCTTGACCACGCCGCTCGCATCGGACTCGATTTCATTGAGCAATTTCATGGCTTCGATAATGCAAAGCGTCTGGCCCTTGGTGACGGACTGGCCGACTTCCACAAAGGAAGGAGAACCGGGCGACGGCGAGCGATAGAAGGTGCCGACCATCGGCGATTTCAACGTATGACCTGTCGGCTCGGCCGGGCCCACTGCGCTGGCGACGGGCGCCGCAGCAGCGTCGCCGGGCAACACGATATTGGACGCCGGCATCGGCTGGTGCATGAACGTGCCGGGCACGCCGTTGCGGCTAATGCGCACCTTTTCCTCGCCCTCTGTGATTTCCAGCTCGGCGATCCCGGATTGCTGCACCAGATCTATCAGTGTCTTGATTTTCCGAAGGTCCATAACTTGTCTCCTGCCTATGTTGGCTGAGCCCAAAAAGCCGGGCGGCGGGGATCACCCTGCCCAGCTTTAGAGCTTCTTTATTTAAGGTTTGTTGCGTTGCTGCCTGAGCCGGCTTTCGCAATTCGCCGAAGTGCTGCCTGAACCGCGAACTCGTAACCATCCGCACCCAGCCCGGTAATCACGGCCACGGCAATATCCGACAGATACGATTTCTGGCGAAACTCTTCGCGTGCATGAACGTTTGACAAATGCACCTCGATAAACGGAATGGACACGGCGCTGAAGGCGTCGCGCAGCGCAATGCTGGTATGCGTATAGGCGCCGGGATTGATCACGATGAAATCAACTCCTGCCGCCTTTGCAGACTGCACGCGGTCCACCAATGCACCTTCCGAATTGCTTTGAAACGATTCCAGCGAGGTACCGGCACCCTTGGCAATCACCGCAATACGACCATTGATATCGTCAAGGGTGTCCTTGCCATAGATTGCCGGCTCCCGTGTACCCAGGAGATTCAGATTGGGCCCGTGGATCACCAGAATCTTTGCCATGAGGGGAAGTTTGCCTCATTAAGCGCCCTAAAGTCTAGTCATTACCGTCCGACATCAGGCGCGTACTGTGCTTTTTCGCCACAATTGTTGCTTTTTTGACGAAGATTGTGGTCAAGCGAGTGACGCAGCGCACAAATTCCACATTGGCATGCGACAAGCCTCCAAACGCAGTGCCGAACACAATTATCGCGACGATGTAAATTGGAATTTTAGCGGTAGATAGCTTATTTTGACGCAGACTTAGCGACTAATTGGCTAATTTCTTCTTCTGTGATGGTCCCTAAACGGGTGAAAATCACCTCGCCGCCTGGTCGAACTATCACAGTGAAGGGCAAGAGCCCCAAGCGGTTGCCTAAACGTTTTGAAAACTCCACGGCCCCGCCTTCGTCAGGAAACAACGGGTATCCGGTCGGCAATTTTTCGGCGAAGTTGATAACATTTACGCGAGAGTCAGCCGCGATACCGATAACTTGCAAGCCGGCTTCAGCATGCTTTTCCTGCAGTTTCCTGAGAATTGGCATCTCCTCCTTGCAAGGTCCGCACCAAGTAGCCCAAAAATTGATGAGCAATAGTTTGTGCTGCCATTCACCAAGCGAATGTTCCTGACTTTTGGTGTCCGTGAATCGCGCGGTGTAGATGGCACCCGCGCTAACGTCCGGCTTTACCGACGCGTCATGGTTCGCGGTTGATGCCGGTTGCGGTCCGTCGCCTGCGGGTGACCGACCAACCCAAACCGCTATCCCGGCGAGCGTCACCATCAATGCCACGCCCAATGCCAGGATGGGTTTCAGCCCCATTAATGTTCCGGGAAGCCCGGCTACTTTCCTTGAGTCAGGCGTTCCGCCAATGTACCCGCCGGGCGTTCGTGCGAAAAACCTGAAGCCACCTCTCCCTGAGGGGCGGTCCATTCAGACGTACCCAAATGCATCACCAGGGTTTGCGCCAAGGGCGGATAACAAACCCCCGCATCTGCACACCCTTGCGAGACGGCTTTGATAGAGAGATCCTTACCCAGGGCAGCGACGGGGATAAGCATGCGCACACTTTTACGATACGTGACGACTTTGCCGAACGTTGCGTCCTGCTTCACTTTACCCGCGGGCCACGACTTCTTGTCGAGCACGATCGGCGTGCCGTTGATTGAAAAATGGAACCGGTCGCGATACATGTAATACCCGTCGGCAATGGTGTATCGCAATTCCACTTTCCGGTCATTCACCATCCGCGCGGAAACCTGGAAGGCGCTTGAAGCCTCGAGTAGCTCGGGCTCGGAAGATGTTGCATTCGTGCTTGCCGAGACCGAGTGGCTCGCCAGCATTGCCACGGTCGCAAGCGAACCTAACAGCAAACCTGCCAACCTTCCGCCCCGCCATTTATCGTGTTTCATTTGCAATCCATTCCAAATAGGCGGGCAGGCCAGTTTCGACCGTCAGCGCCAGGATTTCCGGGACTTCATAAGGGTGCAAGCGCTTGATTTCGTCTTCCAGTTGCCGATACCGTTCCCGGCTCGTTTTGATGACTAGTGTAATTTCCGCGGCCTGTTCAATTTTTCCCTGCCAGCGATAATGAGATCGTCCGGCCGGCAAAACGTGCACACATGCGGCGAACGATTGTTGCAACAATGACTCAGTGATCTTTACAGCCAGAATTTCATCCGGTACTGTGGTAATCACGATGAGCGCCTCAACATTTGTATTCATGCGGCAGCAAATCGAGAGAAGCAAGAAAAGGAAGTCATCATGCGGTTTCTGATCATCGGCATTTTACTGGGATTCCCCGCGCTTGAAGGCACGCTGCTTTACGTCCTCGCCTCTGGTCCAACCGGCCATGCAGGCTGGGTGCTGGCGTGGCTGGCATTTTCCGCCATTGCCGGAATCGTGCTGATCAAGGAAGCGCGTTTTTCACTGGTGAACCGGCTGGCCAGCGCATTTTCGCAAGGCCAATTTTCCCTGGGTGCGTTTATCGACAGTTTCCGCACGGTGCTGGCCGGACTGCTGCTTATTTTCCCCGGCGTGATATCCGACGTCATGGCGCTGCTGCTGTTGCTCATCCCCTTGCGTGAACCGTCGTTTGAGCACGCTGCAGTGAGGGCAAATCGTCCCGCGCCCGGCCGCTTCCACCCCGGCGGTGTCATCGAAGGCGAATTCCGCCGCGAATCCTAGGCTGTATCGGCCTGCTTCATCGAACTGACGCTGATTTCGAGCAGGAAATCTTCCACGGCCGCATAGCGAAATACGAATCGCAGTTCTCGCTTCAGTCGCACGTTACGTATGCGCCGAGATTCGCTCATGAACGACACAAGTGCGGGTGACAAAGTGGCCTTTGCCTGCGCGCGTGAAATCCTCGGCGGTGGCCGCAGCCCATGTGCTTCGGCAACACAATCGAAATACGCGCCCATCGTCATGGCCGAATCATCAACCGCGTTATAGATTCGCCCGGGTTTTCCCCGCCGCATCGCCGCAATCGCGGCGCGCGCAAGATCATCCGCATGAATGTGATTGGTAAATACATCATCTTCCGCCCGCAGGGCAGGCGTACCCTTGCGCAGGCGCTCCAGCGGCAAGCGCTCTGCCGCGTAAATTCCCGGCGCGCGCAGGACAGAAACCGCCACGCGATTCCTGCGTCCCCACATCCGCAAACTGCGCTCGGCATCCACACGCCGGCGCGCACGATCGGTTTGCGGATTCAGCTCACGCGTTTCGTCTATCCATTCGCCGCCGCAATCGCCATAAACGCCCGTGGTGCTGATATACACGAGCCGCTGCGGCATGGCCTGAATACCGCGCGGCGAAGGCTGTGATAGCATCCCCGCTCGCATCGATTTTCGCTGTGCGGGAAGGCTCAGTGCAGCGAGCAGGTTGCGTGTGTGCAAGTCGCGCACGCCCTCGGCGGGCGGTGGCGCGAAATGGAAAATCACATCGGCCGCGCCGGCCAATTGTTGAAGGCTTCGCGGCCGGCTCAGGTCTCCGCGAAACGTCCGGACACCCAGTGATTTCGCGTGCCGGGCCGCATCGACGTTTCGCACCAGCGCGCTTAGCGAAACACCTTGCGCGGCCCGCAGATATTTCGCGACCCGTTCGCCGATATCGCCAAAGCCGACGATGAGGATTCTGCGGGTGGAACGGGAAGTACGCATGTTGTCGCGAAGTATAGTTGCACCGATTGTGGCAAATGACATGAACACGGAAAAAACTGCCTGATGAGCACGCCTGAATACCAGATTACCCTCCAGCCCTCGGGCAATACATTCAAAGTTGAAGGCGACGAAACCGTACTCGACGCCGCACTGCGCCAGGGAATCGGCCTGCCCTACGGCTGCCGTAACGGTGCGTGTGGTTCGTGCAAGGGAAAAATCGTTTCCGGTGACTTCGATTACGGCAGTTACCAGGAACGCACCTTGCGGCCGGAAGAGAAAGCAGCGGGCAAGGCGCTGTTCTGCGTCGGCAAGCCGCTCTCGGACCTGGTGCTGGAAGTAAAGGAAATCGGCGGCGCGGGTGATATCCACATCCGTACCCTGCCCTGCCGTGTCGAAAAACTGGAAAAAGTCGCACCCGACGTGGCCGTCCTCTCGCTGAAATTACCCGCGCAGGAACGCCTGCAATATTTCGCCGGGCAGTATCTCGACATCCTGCTGAAAGACGGCAAGCGCCGCAGTTTCTCGATGGCCAATGCGCCGCATCACGATCAATTCATCGAACTGCATATCCGCCAGATTCCCGGAGGCCAGTTCACCAACTTCGTCTTCAATGAAATGCGTGACCGCGCCATCCTGCGTTTCGAGGGCCCGCACGGCACGTTTTTCCTGCGCGAGGATTCCGACAAGCCCATCATCCTGGTCGCAGGGGGCACCGGATTCGCGCCCATCAAGGCGGTCATCGAGCATGCACTCTACGAACACCTCGACCGCGAGATGGTGCTCTACTGGGGTTGCCGTACGCTGCAGGATCTCTATATGCCGCACCTGCCCGCACAATGGGCTCGCGAACATCCCAATTTCACTTTTATTCCGGTTCTCTCCGACCCCAAAGCCGAGGATAATTGGCCGGGCAGGATCGGTTTTGTGCACCA
This sequence comes from Betaproteobacteria bacterium, assembly GCA_040006575.1. Taxonomy (GTDB): domain Bacteria; phylum Pseudomonadota; class Gammaproteobacteria; order Burkholderiales; family Usitatibacteraceae; genus UKL13-2. The sequence goes on along the minus strand of JBDTWS010000017.1, from coordinate 14,608 downwards.
GGCCGTGCTGGATGATTTTGAATCACTGGCCGGATACCAGGTCTATGCCTGTGGCGCACCCGCGATGATCGATGTGGCAAAAGACAGCTTCATCCTTCGCGGCCTGCCGGAAGATGAATTTTTCGCCGACTCGTTTACCTATGCGGCACCCGTTGCGGCTTGACGGTGCCGTTCAAAAACGTGAACGCGTCGAAATGAGTTAAACGCTTCAAACACCCACCATCCGTATTTTCAACAAGGAGAAACCCATGATCAAAGTTGGCGACACACTTCCCGATGGCACCCTCAGCGAATTCGTCGAAGTCGAAACCGCAGGCTGCTCGATCGGCCCGAACAGCTTCAAGGTGAGCGACCTCGTCAAAGGCAAGAAAATCGCCGTGTTCGGCCTGCCCGGCGCATTCACGCCCACCTGCTCGGCCAAGCACGTACCCGGTTACATCGCCAATTACGATGCGCTGAAAGCCAAAGGCGTCGATGAAATCTGGTGCGTATCCGTGAATGACGCATTCGTCATGGGCGCCTGGGCGAAGGACCAGAAGTCGCAGGGCAAGATCCGCATGTTCGGAGACGGTTCCGCTGCGTGGACCAAGGCGCTGGGACTGGAGTTCGACCTGACGGCCAAAGGCATGGGTGTTCGCATGCAGCGTTTCTCGATGCTGGTTGACGACGGTGTCGTCAAGACCTTCAACCTCGAAGGCCCCGGCAAGTTCGAGGTTTCCAACGCCGAAACGATGCTCACGCAAGCCTGATCGCAGTAACGGCTCTCCACTTTGCAGAAAGTGGAGAGCCTCTGAAGTACCGGCACAAGAATACTCAACGAAACACACGGAAAACGCGTCATGGCACTACCCAAAATTTTCATCGACGGCGAACACGGCACCACCGGACTTTTGATCCGTGACCTGCTGCGTGAACGCAAGGACATCGAGCTCGTCAGCATCGCCCCGGAAAGACGCAAGGACCAGGACGAACGCAAACGCCTGCTCAACGCCGTCGACCTCACGATCCTCTGCCTGCCCGATGCCGCTGCACGCGAGTCGGTGGCGATGATCGAAAATCCGGATGTATGCGTGATCGATGCGAGTACGGCGCATCGCGTACTCCCGGACTGGGCGTTTGGTTTTGGCGAAATGACGCCTACGCAAGAGCAACGTATTCGCCAGAGCAGGCGCGTCGCCAATCCCGGCTGCTGGTCCACCTGCTACATAGCACTGGTGCGCCCGCTGGTTGATGCCGGCCTGCTGTCCACGGATTTCGCCGCGACCACCTGGGGCGTCTCCGGCTATTCGGGCGGCGGCCGCCAGATGGTGGAAGCTTTCGAAAACGGTGAACAAAAATCCACCTTCTTTTCGTACGGATTGAAACTCACCCACAAGCACTTGCCGGAAATGCAGCTGTATTCCGGCCTCACGCACGCGCCGCTGTTCACGCCCGCGGTGGCTTCCTATCGGCAAGGCATGCTGGTGCATGTTCCGCTGAATTTGTGGGCCATGGACAAGAAGATCACCGGTCGGCAAATCCACGACTGCCTCGCCGCCCACTATGCCGGCAAGCAATATGTTGAAGTGAAACCCTTCAGTGGCGAACCGCCGGCGGAGCTGGATCCCGAAGCGTTGAATGGCACCAACCAGATGGAATTGTTCGTGTTTGAAAATGTATCGACGGGACAGGCTGTGCTGATCGCGCGCCTGGATAACCTCGGCAAAGGTGCGGGCCGTGCAGCTTTGCAGAATGCTTCCTTGATGCTCGGGCTGAAATAGTCTGAAACAATGGGGGTTTGCCACAGTTACTGACGCGGTATATTGTGCTTCAACGCATTCAAACCATGAAGGAGTGGAACATGAAACGTGCCTCAAGCTTGGTCGCAATACTGGTGTGTTTTGCCGCAGGTGCGAGCAGCGCGTTTGCTGCCACAGAGATGACCGTCGCGTCGAAATTGCAGCGTTTTGCCAATCCTGAACTGTGCTTCCTTGAAGGCGCCGCGACGGAAAACGATACCGTGCTGGTGCGTGATGAATTGAATCGTCGCAACGTGCAATGCACCTCCGAACTCAGGACCGAAGGCAAGGCCGCGCTGGAGCAAAACGTGCGCGTAGCGCAGCTGCAGGCAGCCAAGTCGTGGAAGAGCCGCGCGATTGCCAATCGGGACATGCGCGAGCGGCAGGAGACGGACCGCCTGATCCGCTGCGCTTCGGTCGGTGGCCAGGCAGCGCCAGGGTGTCGGAACGGCTACTGAGATTTTGTTCGGCACGGGCTTAGCCCGGAGAAGTAAAAATGGCGCTTCGGCGCCATTTTGTTTTTACAGAAAATGCTGGCCTAACCTCCCACGGACTCGCGCAAAAAATCACCCACCACCGCATTGAATTCTCCCGGCCGCTCGAGTCCTGGCAAATGCGCGGCGTCCGCCATCACGTGCCAGCGCGCATTAGGCAACCGCCTCACCAGCTCACGCATGCGCGCCACGATGTGCGGAAAATCCAGCGTGCCCCAGATCACGAGCGTCGGAACGGAAATTTCCTCGATGCGTTCCCAGCAGCTTGTGTCGATGCGCTCTTCCCCAACCGGCGGTGCGCGTAGCGCGATACCGTTCATGTCGATCAACAACTCACGAATCTTCCCGCCCACGCGCCCTGCCCGCGCTTCCGGGCCATCCAGCCACAACTGTGTTTCCAATTCGTTGACGGCATCGAGCTCGCCGCGCGTCTCTGCGGCATCCGCGGCATCCAGCTTTGCCTGGATCGTGATCGAATAATGTTCCGGTTGCGGTGCCCCTGCCACGGAAGCCGCCACCAGCACCAGCGCCTTCACTCGCGCCGGGAAATTCAACGCGACATCGATCGCCACCCGCCCGCCCATCGAACAACCCATCAGCGTGGCCGAGGGCATGTTCAACGCATCCATCACCGCCAGGGCATCCGCTGCACGAGAAAACGATTCCGGCGAATACTGCGATTCACCAAAGCCACGCTGGTCAAATGCGATTACCCGGCGCGCCTCTTTCAATGCACACATCTGCGGCAGCCACATGCGCGAATCCGCGACGCCCGCGTGTACGCATAGCAGCGCATCGCCGTGCCCGGTTTCTGTTACCGGCAGGCGCGCAGCACCGGAAGAAATTATCCTGGAAGGCAATGAATCAGTATTCACGGTCATTTCTCATCTCGCTAATGTCGGCAAATCTTAATCGCGCGGCCGGGCGGAGGCCGCAGCGTTTATCCGTAACACACAACTATTTTCGCACTGCTATATTGGCAGCATCAGCAAAGGTAGTGTCATCAAACCACTGGGAACCTGCCGAGAAAATGCATTCTCCCCGCCAGCGATACGCGATGGACAAGACAATGACATCCGCACATCCGATACCTGCGCATATGTTGCGAATTTTCATCGCAAGCTGCCTGCTCACCGCCGTCGCGCATGCGCAAACGCTGCCCGCCACCGGCACGCCACCACCCACCACCAAACCCAAGACCTATGCGCTGGCCGCCGCACTGGGCAACGAATTCGCCGTAGTCAGCGAGAACATCAATGTCTTCAGCCACATTGAAAACCTGCATTACGCGCGCCAGTCGCGCACCAGCGATGACGATATCCTCAACCGCATGGCGCTGGAGAGCCTGGACAAAGTCATCGCGGGGCTGGAGCCGCAGAGTAAACGCGTGTACCTGCGCCTGGCAAAACCGCGCATGGACAGGGTTGACGCGGCGCATCGCGAGGAAGCAGCGCTGACCGCCATCCGTTCGCGATTAAGGAATATCGAAGGCCGTTCCGGGTGGGACCGCATCGTCGTTGTGACGCCTGCATATCGCCTGTTCGATCACGAGGGACTCTCACTTGGCAGCGACATGATCAAGCTGGAGGGCTTCGGCGTCTTCACGCAACGCGGCGGCAACGATCCCAATCCCAACGTGGCATTCAGCGGCCACTCCATGCGCGTGGCGGCGTTCTCGCCGAGAAACGGGGAAGTGAAATCGCACTCCTTCATCGCCCCTTTTTCCTATGTGGAAATCTGGGTGCTGGACGCGAAGGACCTTTCCCTCATCGACAAGCAAATCCGCTACGACCACCAGAAACTGGCTGATCCGTACGCAGGCTCCCTTGACGTGAACCAGAGCGTGCCGACGGAATTCCTTGCGAGGCAGGTCCGCGGCGTGATCGAAGGCTCGATCAGGGAAGCCGTGATGCAAAGCAAGCTCAATGACCGCAACGGTGTGGTGGAGGTGGGGCCGCTGGAGGCGGTGAAGGCGGGGGAGAAGAAATAACGTCATCGCTGCGACGCCATCAAATACGTGGCGCGTGATAGTGCGGAACCACGAACGTACAATGCGTTCTCATTCAATCTCCCGCGCCTGCCTCATTCCCCCATGCCACAGACATCCCGCCCGCCCGCCATCGAACCCGCGCTTGCAACTCCCGGCTCGCTGACGCTCGTAGACGAACCGGCCATCACCCTCACACCCGCGCAGCGCACCTTCAAGCGCCTGGTCGAGGAGATCGAGAAAATCGAGAATCGCCAGCAGGAACTGGGTGGTTTGCTCGACACGTTCCGTTCGCAGTTCGCCGCGAAACTCAATCCCCTGCAGGACGAGCGGGACACGATTCATCGTGCGCTGGTGCTGTTCCTCGACCAGCAGTTATTGCGCGATGGCTGGCCGGAACTCGACCGCAACACCATGCGCGACGTGCTGTGCAAGATGGCGGAACTGCTGTTTGGCGGCAAGTATCACGACGAGATGGAGGCGCTGTTCGACCGGCACAGCGATGTCTCGCTCGCCGACCGCGCGGCCGGGCAAAAGCGTGAACTGGCGGAGGATTTGGAGGCGGCGTTTGGCGTCGATGTGAATACGGTGGCGGAAGACGCGACACCGGAAGAAATGTTGCGCGAGGCGCTGCGGCAGCTTGAAGCTGAAGACGCGGCAGGCGAGCAAGCAGCGAATGTGCGCGCCGCCCTGAAAAACAGCAAACGCAAATCCGCGCGTGTGCGTGAGGAAGAGAAACAGGCGCTCGATGCGGGAAACCTGTTGAAGCAGATCTATCGCAAACTCACCAGCGCACTGCATCCGGACCGCGAAGCCGATCCCGCCGAACGCCTGCGCAAGACGGCACTGATGACCGAAGTGAACAAGGCATACGCCGACGGGAACTTGTTGAAGCTGCTGCACCTGCAATGGCAGGTGCTGAAGATGGATTCACGTGCTGCGGGTGAGATGGCGGATGACAAATTGAAAGTGATCAATCAAACGCTGGCGCAGCAACGCGATGAATTGAAGAAGGAATGTCGCGAGCTTGAAGTCATGATTCGCGAGCGGTTTCATTTACCGCCGACCGGCGCGCTGACCTCGGCATCGCTGCAGAAAGCGTTGAAAGCACAGGCCGCCAACGCGCGTATCGGCAACGGAAATTTGCGCCATGACCTTACGTCGATCCGCCATCGCCGGGCGGAATTCAGGACGTGGCTGGGCGTGCAGCGGGAGTGGCTGGATGAAGAAGATTCGCTGGATGCGTTCCTGGATGCGCAGACGCGGCGCTGAGGTGGGAAAAATCCAATCCCGTCGCAAATTTTCGTCGAAACTCAAGCATTGACGCGGATCGCAGGCAGAAAATGGCTGGGAAACCGCCCCTGCGCTAGACTTTCAATCGCGAATATACGTCCGGATCGTGTTTCTCCATCCACCGCTGCGGCGCCTTGAATGGGGTGAACCCAAACTGTTCGTAAAGGCCATGCGCGTCGGCAGTCGCCAGCATCCAGCGTCGCAATCCCTGCAATTGCGGATGCACGAGGATGCATTCCATCAGCCATTTCGACAGTCCTTTGCCGCGATGCGCAGGCAGCACGAATACGTCACCCAGGTACGCCACCGTCGCATGATCGCTGGTGATGCGGGCGAATCCGGCCAGTTCATCGTCGTGCAGGATGGCGAAACACATCGAATGCGCAATCGATCGCTCGACCACATCGCGCGGAATATTTTTGGCCCAGTACGAGTCTTCGCTGAGATAGCGATGCACCGCATCGACATCGATGCGCGCGGGGTCGGTGGTCACGACGTAACCCACGCAACCACCCATGCCCGGCCAGGTCTGCACGGCATCCGCCATCGCGCAACTATTTCGCGAGTTCGGCGCTGCGCCGGATATGCCTGATGGCTTCGTCGCGCTTGCCGATCTGTTCCATCAGCCGCGCCAGCGTCATGTGCGCATCCAGCGTGGGCTGTAATGCAACGCTCGCTTCCAGGTAGCTCTGCGCCTTGCCCCACAGCGCCTGCCGCATGCACAGCTTTCCCAGCGTCGCCAGCAACACCGCATCACGCGCGTGCTGCCGCAGCCATTTTTCGGCGCGGTCAATTTGCGCCAGTGTGGAATCGCCCTTGCAATCGGCGTAGATGGCGGCCAGCCCGCTGTCCCAGCCGTCATTGCCGTTCTTGTCGATGGTCTCTTCAACCACGCGGCGCGCATCTTCACCGCAACCCAGGCCCACCAGTCGCTTGGCCACGGTGACGGCCATGGCGGGGTCGTAGCGCGATGGATTTTCCAGGGCGCGCCATGCCGCGAGGATCACTTCCGGATTCGCCGGCTTGGCCTTGATCAGGTTCATTTGTGCGTTGAGGCGAATCTGTTGCGCCGCGCCCTCGGGCAACATGCCCGAACGCGCCAGCGGGCTCAGCGTGGCCAGTACATCGTCCCACGCCTTCTCGGCCATTTCCGCTTCGACCTTCATCTTCAACACGCCCGGATTTTTCGGATCCGATTCAGCCAGGTTCTTCAGCAGCGCCAGCGCTTCATGTGCGCGGCCGTCGGCCAGCAGCATGTACGCTTTCGACGCATCGCGCATGTTGGCGGAGCGGTCGCCACCTTCTCCGCGAATGCGATCCAGATAGGGAACCGCCGCACCGGCGTTGCCGCCTTCAAATGCCGCCCACGCCGCCAGTGCAGTCGCAAGATCGCGCGTGTCTTCATGCTGCATGCCGATGCGGGCTTTTTCCTCGGCTTCGCGGAAGCGCCCTGCGAACAGCATTTCCACACCAAGGAAAACCGAGTCGCGGCTTTTTGCGCGCTCCTGTTCGGCGCGCATTTTTTTCAGTTGCCGCGGCAGGCCATACGTGGCGATACCAAACCGGATCAGCCAGTACGCCAACACGAACAACGCGATCGACAGGATCACGAACATCATCACCGACAATTCAATGCGGAACGGCGGCACCACCATCACCACGTAGCCGGTGCCATGCCGACCCGCCAGCGCGATGGCGACCGCCAGCACGGCCAGGCCCAGCAGCCACAATACCCAGCGGACAGGACGCGAGATCATCGGCTAGCGGCCCTGGCGTTCACGCGCAGCGCGTGCGGCACGCACGGCGGCCAGGCTGGCGGTGATGTCGGGTGCTGAAATCGAAACGGGATTTTCGGCAAGCTGCTTCAGCATCGCCACCGAATTCACATTCACCTTGGCCTTCGGATCAAAATATTTGGCCAGCATGTCACGCGCGAGTTTCAGGTCTTCCTTGTAATTGGTTTCATCCCGTGCAATCAGCGATGTGCGCGCCGACAGCAAACGCAGCTTCAAATTTTCGCGCAGGAAATACGACTGCTGCGGCGAGACCAGCGCCGGATCACCGCTGTCGATTTCGCGGATGCGGATCAGCTGCTTCATCTCAAACCACAGGTCCTTGCCGAAGCGCGTGGCGATATTGTCGTTGGCGTCGGTGGGCCGCACTTCGCGTGAGGCCGGTGTCTGCGCATCGGGCACGGCCAGTGGCAGCGTTTGCGCGAGGCCCATCAGGTTATCCAATTTCACGCTCACACCCTGCGTGTCGACCAGCGGCAGCGCCTTCAGGCGGTCCATGTCCTGCGTGATGGCGCGGCGCAGCTGCACCACTTGCAATTTATCGGCGCGCGCGAGCCGCTGGTCAGCCGCCTGCAACGCAATCAGCGCCGCGCGCACATTGCCCGCCAATGTCAGTTCGCGGCTGGCGATGTTGAGCGTCTGCTCAATTTCGGCGAGCAGCCAGTCGTCCGGTGCGCGCGCCAGTTCGCGATACATTTCTTCCAGCGCCACCCGCTGCCCCTGGAATTCGGCGAGCTTGCCTTCCAGCTGCGAAACGCGATTTTGCGAATCGCGCAAGTCCTTGATCATGAGATCGACTTGCGCGGCGGTCTGCTTCTGCACCGCACTTTGCTCACCCAGCTTAGTGCCCAGGTTTTGCGTCAGGTTTTGCTCGATATCGCGGCCATCCAGCAGGCTCCACAACGCCAGCGCCAGGCTGGCGATGGCAATGACGACCGCCACCAGCGCCAGGTTGCCCAAGCGGCCGCCGGGACGCGCGTTGGTCAATCCACTATCGGGTTTGAATTCGTCCATGTCGTTTAGATTGTTTGGTCGTTCATTGCGGGTTCGTGGGCCCAATGAGGTTTCAATATGAGCTCAATGCGGGTTCAATGTGGTTTCAGCGCGTGCAACGCCGAAACCAGGCTTGCCGGAGACATCGATATTTCGCGGACTTGCGAAAATCCCAGGTCGCGCGCCGCCGCCAGCACACGCGCATGCGGCACCAGCAGGACAGCGGATTTCAGCCAGCGTTCATGCGCGGCAAATGATTTCACGAGGCTCTCCAGCGTTTCCACACTCAGCGCCATGATGGCGAAATTGCTTTTCAAATTGTTGACCAGCGATTCGACCATCGCCTGCGGCACCGACAGATCCCGCCGCTCATAGCATTCCATCGCCGTGACCCTTGCCCCTCGCGAGATGAGTGTTTCTTCGATGAGCCTGCGCCCGCCGCCGACACTCTTTCCGCGTACCAGGATGATATGTTGCCCCTTAACCTGTGCCTGCTGCAATTGCGGCATCGCCAAAAGGCCTTCGCTGTCGATGCTTTGTTGCGGTGACACAACATTGGCGTAGCCCGCATCGCGCAAAGCGGCGCTGGTGGCATCACCGATGGCGGCAATGAGCGCGATGCCGGGTAGTCCGCCGTTTGCGCCACTGCCGTGTGCGAGACACGGCAGGCCATGCTCGACGGCGTTGGCGCTGACGAAGATCGCCGCGTAGGCATCGGCCAGGTCCGCCCGGCAATCCAGCGGCGTGATTTCCAGCAGCGGAAGTTCAATCGCCTCGGCCCCTGCCGCGCGCAATGCAGCCGCCGTGACTTCGCCCTGTTTGCGGGGACGCGTCACGACGATGGTCATGCCGGATAGCGGTTTCGCGTCAGCCCTCGCGCGTGATTGCGCGTCAGCCCTAGCGCGTGATTGCGCGTCAGCCATTGCGCGAAAGGCTGGCGAGGATTTTGTCGCCGCCCGCAGACAACAGTTTTTGCGCGAGGGCCAGGCCAAGTTTTTCGGCGTCGGCCGGATCGCCGGAAACGGAATCGCGCAGCATCTGCGAACCATCGGTCATGGCGATAAAGCCTTCGACGATCAGCGTGCCGTTTTGCAGGTGGGCGCTGCCGCCCAGCGGAACATCGCAGCTCGCGGTGAGCGCGCGCCCCAGTGCGCGTTCGGCGTCGACGATGCTGGTGGTATCGGCATGCGCGAACGGCGCCAGCCATTGCGCGATGTCGGCGCGGTCACTGCGGTATTCAATCCCGAGCGCGCCCTGGGCGATGGCGGGGAGGAAATTGGTTTTGTCGAGGACGGCACGAATGCGGTTGGCCATGCCGAGGCGCTTTAATCCGGCTGCAGCAAGGATGATGGCGTCGTATTGGCCCGCATCGAGTTTGGCGAGTCGTGTGTTGACGTTGCCCCGCAATGCTTCGATCTTCAGGTCCGGGCGCAGATGGCGTAGTTGGCTTTCGCGCCGCAGGCTCGACGTGCCGACGATGGCGCCTTGCGGCAATTCGTCGATGCTCGCAAAGCGATTGGAGACCAGCGCATCGTGAATGTCCTCACGCTCGCCGACGACGATGGCGGAAAAACCATCCGGCAGGTTCATCGGCACATCCTTCATCGAATGCACGGCGATATCGGCACGGCCCTCTTCGATCGCCGTTTCCAGCTCCTTGATGAAGAGTCCCTTGCCGCCGATCTGCGCCAGCGGCCTGTCCAGGATCTGGTCACCCTTGGTGGTCATGCCGATGATTTCGATGACGGCGGCGGGATAAAGCGCGCGCAATTTGGCGGCAGTCCATTCGCTCTGCGCCATGGCCAGCCGGCTTTCGCGCGAGGCAATGCGAATCCGCGACGGCGGCTTGATGAGGTCAGGAACGGCGGAGGCGGACATGCGGTCTTTTTTGTAGGTCGAACTCAAGCACTGGCGCGGCGTTCAGGACATAAATGGCCTGTGATCGGCTCCCCTGCTTGAGTTTGCTTGTTTCGGCTTGGTTTTTCGAAGCACAGTGATTGGAGGGACAGTGGTAAAAATTTTAACACGCCGCTTTGTTGCAACGCACCGTTGCACGTAGCGCGAGGGCGGGATGGACAGGTGTGATGTTGATGCCGGTCAAGTTTGTGCGCTGCGGTAGAATGAATTGATGGCTCGCGGCAGCGGTCCAATCAGTGCCTCGCGAAATATCCGCCCCCACCCACGTCCGGTCACCCCAATCACCTCATGGCATCCAATCCCGCATATCTTCCTCCCGCGAAACCGACCGGCAAAAAGGGACAGCTGCTGCCGTTTTCAGCGGGCAAGGCCGCGGGCGAGATGCCGGAAGACGGGCCGCGCCTGCGCGAAATCCCGTACAACTACACCTCGTTTTCCGATCGCGAAATCGTCATGCGCCTGCTCGGTACGGATGCGTGGGACATGCTGCTGGACCTGCGCGGCGAGCGCCGCACGGGACACAGCGCACGCATGCTGTACGAAGTGCTGGGCGATATCTGGGTGGTGGAGCGCAATCCCTACCTGCAGGAGGACATGCTCGACAACCCGAAGCGCCGCTATGCACTGGCGCAGGCCATGCGGCACCGCTTGAGCGAAATCGAGCGTCGCCGGCAACTGGATGAATCGGGGCAGCCTGCTGAAGCGCCGGCGAGCGAGGAAAGCAATTCGCGTTCGGCCAAGGTGGCGGAACTGCTGAAGCGCGCGCACCTGGCGGTCGATACGTTTGAAAAGGAATTTTCCGAAGTATGGGATTTCCGCAAGAAAGTCGAGAAGCGCCTGTGTAAGGTGACGCGCCACGACAACATCGCCTTTGATGGCCTCGCGCGTGTATCGCATGTGACCGACGCCACCGACTGGCGCGTGGAATATCCGTTCGTGGTGTTGCATCCGGACACCGAAGAAGAAATCGCGCCGATGGTGAAGGCGCTAATCGAACTGGGCCTCACCATCATTCCGCGCGGCGGCGGCACCGGCTATACGGGCGGCGCGATTCCGCTGAGCAAACGTTCGGCGGTGATCAATACCGAAAAGCTGGATGCGCTGGGCGCGGTGGAAAAAATTTCCTTGCCCGGTGTGGCTGAACCGGTCGCCACAATTCGCTGCGAAGCGGGCGTAGTCACCAAGCGCGCGATGGAAGCGGCGGAGCACGCCGGTCTCGTCTGGGCGTGCGATCCCACATCGGCCGACGCGAGCTGCATCGGCGGCAACGTCGCCATGAATGCCGGCGGCAAGAAGGCCGTACTGTGGGGCACCGCGCTGGACAATCTCGCGTCGTGGCGCATGGTGACTCCCGATGCGCAGTGGATGGAGATCGAACGGCTCAATCACAACCTCGGCAAGATTCACGATGCGGAAGAAGCGTCATTCCGTATCCGCACGTTTGACGAGAGCGGCAAGAAACTGGTCAAGGAAGAGACGCTGACCATTCCCGGCGCGACGTTTCGCAAGACCGGGTTGGGCAAGGACGTCACCGACAAATTTTTAGCGGGTCTCCCAGGCATCCAGAAGGAAGGTTGCGACGGCATCATCACGTCGGCGCGCTTCATCCTGCACCGCATGCCGAAGCACGTCCGCACGGTGTGCCTGGAATTTTTCGGGCAGGTCAAGGAAGCGGTGCCGTCGATTGTCGAGATCAAGGACTTCCTCGACAAACAGGACAAAGCCATCCTCGCGGGTCTCGAACATCTCGACGAGCGCTATCTGAAAGCCGTCGGCTATGCGACCAAATCACGGCGCAACCAGCGACCGAAAATGGTGCTGATCGGCGATATCGTTTCCGACGATGAGAACGCGGCGATGGAAGCGGCCAGTGCGGTGGTGCGACTCGCCAATGCACGACATGGCGAAGGCTTCGTGGCCGTCACGCCCGACGCGCGCAAGAAATTCTGGCTGGACCGTTCGCGTACGGCGGCGATCGCGAAACACACCAACGCCTTCAAGATCAATGAGGACGTGGTGATTCCGCTGGATCGCCTGGGCGACTATTCGGAAGGCATCGAACACATCAATATCGAACTTTCGCTGAAGAATAAATTGCGTTTGACCGAGGCGCTTATTGCCTACCTGTCCGGTCCCATCCCGCTGGACGAAGACGACGAAAAAATCTCGCGCGAGGAATTGATCGGTTCAACCCGCAGCGAAGCGCTGGAGCTGGTGACATCGGTCGCGGCACGCTGGCGTTTTTATCTCGATCATCTCGACAAGCCCACCACCGCGGTGTCGCGCGGACTGCGCGAGAACGGTGTCGAATTGCCCGAGGCCACCGATATCCACGGCGAGACGGTCACGGTATTCACGTTGCTGCAAACCTACCAGGTGCGCGCCTCATGGAAACGCGAATTGCGCGAACCGCTGCGCGAAATATTTTCCGGCCGCAGCTTTGTGCAACTGCTGGCGCGGCTCGATGCCATTCACAAGGAAGTCCTGCATAGCCGTGTATTTGTGGCGCTGCATATGCACGCGGGTGACGGCAATGTGCACACCAACATTCCCGTCAACTCCGACGACTACGGCATGCTGCAGGAGGCCAACGAAGCCGTTGCGCGCATCATGGCGTTTGCGCGCAACCTGGACGGCGTGATCTCGGGCGAGCACGGCATCGGCATCACCAAATTTGAATTCCTCACCGCCGAGGAAGTGAAGCCGTTTGTCGACTACAAGGCGAAGGTCGATCCCCATGGCCGCTTCAACGCCGGCAAGCTGATGCCCGGCGGAAACCTCACACGTGCCTACACGCCCAGCTTCGGATTGCTGGGCGCGGAATCGCTGATCCTCGAGCAATCGGATATCGGCGCGATATCGGACTCGATCAAGGATTGCCTGCGTTGCGGAAAATGCAAACCGGTGTGTGCCACGCATGTGCCGCGCGCCAATTTGCTGTACTCGCCGCGCAACAAAATCCTCGCAACTTCATTGCTGATAGAAGCTTTCCTGTACGAAGAGCAGACGCGGCGCGGTGTATCGCTGCGGCATTTCGATGAATTCTCCGACGTGGCCGATCACTGCACCGTGTGCCACAAATGCGAAAACCCCTGCCCGGTCGATATCGATTTCGGCAATGTGTCAATGGCGATGCGAAACCTCCTGCGCAAGGAAGGCCAGAAAAAATTCAATCCCGGCACGGCCATGGCGATGTTCTATCTCAACGCCAAGGACCCGACCACGATCAAGATCACCAAGAAACTGATGATCGACTGGGGTTATCGTGTACAACGCGCGGCGCATGGACTGGCGCGCAAATTCATGCTGCCGCAGCAGCAGACGAAACGCCCGCCCGCCACCATCGGCAAGCCACCGGTGAAGGCGCAGATCATCCATTTCATCAACAAACCGATGCCCGGCGGACTGCCGAAAAAAACCTCGCGTGCGCTGCTGGATATCGAGGACAACACGATTGTCCCGATCATTCGCGATGCGGCGAAAGCGGCGGTGGATGCGGAAGCGGTGTTCTATTTCCCCGGTTGCGGATCGGAGCGATTGTTCGGCCAGGTGGGCTTGGCCACGCAGGCGATGCTGTATCACGTCGGTGTGCAGACGGTGCTGCCGCCAGGCTACCTGTGCTGCGGCTACCCGCAAACGGCTTCGGGCGATGCGGACAAGGGCCAGCAGATCAGCACCGACAATCGCGTGCTGTTCCATCGTGTCGCCAACACGCTCAATTACCTCGATATCAAAACCGTGATCGTCTCGTGCGGCACCTGCATGGACCAGTTGCAGAAATATGAATTCGAGAAAATTTTCCCCGGCTGCCGCCTGCTCGACATCCATGAATACCTCATGGAAAAAGGCGTGAAGCTGGAGGGTGTGACCGGGACGCGCTACATGTATCACGACCCCTGCCACACGCCGATGAAGACTTACCAGCCGTTGAAGGTAGTGAATCAACTCATGGGCACCGAGGTCGCGCAAAACGAGCGTTGCTGCGGTGAATCAGGAACGCTCGCCGTGACGCGGCCGGATATCTCGACGCAGGTGCGTTTTCGCAAGGAAGAGGAAATGCGCAAAGGTGCAGACAACGTGCGTGCGGATGGATTCGCGGGGCCGGTCAAAGTACTGACCTCATGCCCTTCCTGCCTGCAGGGACTCTCGCGTTTCAACCAGGACAGCGGCACCACCGCGGACTACATCGTCGTCGAAATCGCCAAGCACGTACTCGGCGCCAACTGGCTGCCGGACTATGTGAAAAAAGCCAATGAAGGCGGCATCGAGCGCGTGTTGCTCTAGCCTTCGTTTGGTTTCGTTTGAAACAATGGGCGCGACACATGGCTTGATAAAACCGGGCTTGATAATAAA
>JBDTWS010000016.1:0-36425 GCA_040006575.1 Betaproteobacteria bacterium | reverse complement strand
GGCATCAGTTTCCACCATCAGCCCCGCGTCAATTACCGGTAAAATGCGGCATTCCTAAAAAAATTCTCGGGAGAGCGGACGATGCGGTTGATACTGTTGGGAGGGCCCGGCGCAGGCAAGGGTACCCAGGCCACTTACATCAAGGAGAAGTTCGGCATTCCGCAAATCTCCACCGGCGACATGCTGCGCGCCCACGTCAAGAACGGCACCGAGCTGGGCAAGGCCGCCAAGAAAATCATGGATTCGGGCGCACTGGTGTCGGACGATCTCATCATCGACATGGTGAAAGAGCGCATCACCGAGCCGGATTGCGATAAGGGATTCCTGTTTGACGGTTTTCCCCGCACCATCCCGCAGGCTGACGCCATGAAAAACGCCGGCATCAAGCTTGATTACGTGGTGGAAATCGCCGTCGATGACAACGAGATTATCGAGCGCATGTCCGGCCGCCGTTCGCACCTGCCGTCGGGACGCACCTATCACGTCAAGTTCAAGCCACCCAAGGTTGCCGGCAAGGACGATGTCACCGGTGAGGACCTGGTCCAGCGCGAGGACGACAAGGAAGAAACGGTGAAAAAGCGCTTGTCCGTTTATCACGAACAAACCGAGCCGCTGATCAATTATTACGGCAGCTATGCCGACTCCGGCGAGGCCAATGCGCCGCGCTATGTGAAAATTCCCGGCATCGGCAAGGTCGAGGAAATTCGCGAGAAGATCTTTGGTGCACTGAAGTAGTCCGGCGAGTCCTGCCTGCCGCCCCGCCTTGTGTGGCGCAGTGGGCGGATCGATAAGTGCGTCCCCTTAGTTCCGCGTTTCGCATTTCCCCCATTCGAGTTTTTCAGGAGTTACCGTGCCTAGAAATGCCTTCTATGCCCAGTCGGGCGGCGTCACTGCGGTCATCAACGTTTCCGCGCAGGCGGTGATCGAAACCGCACGCAAGTATCCAAAGAAAATCGGCAAGGTTTATGCGGGACGCAACGGCATCATCGGCGCCCTCACCGAAGACCTGATCGACACCAGCCGCGAGCCGCTGGCCAACATCAAGGCGCTGGGTCACACACCCTCTGGCGCGTTCGGATCGTGCCGCTACAAACTCAAATCGCTCGAACAAAATCGCCGCGAATACGAACGCCTCATCGACGTGTTCAAGGCGCACGACATCGGTTATTTTTTTTACAATGGCGGCGGCGATTCGGCCGATACCTGCCTGAAGATTTCGCAGCTTTCCGAATCGATGGGTTATCCGCTCATTGCCGTGCACGTGCCGAAAACGGTGGACAACGATTTGCCGATCACCGATTGTTCGCCGGGCTTTGGCTCGGTGGCGAAATACGTGGCGGTGAGCATGCGCGAAGCGGGCCTCGATGTGGCGTCCATGGCCAAGACGTCGACCAAAGTCTTTGTGCTGGAAGTGATGGGTCGGCATGCCGGCTGGATCACGGCCGCGTGTGGGCTGGCAGCAGAAAAACAGGGGCAGGCGCCGCATATCCTGCTGTTTCCTGAAATCGCTTTCGATCCCAAGGCGTTCCTGGCGCGGGTTGACGAGAGCGTGAAGAAATTCGGTTACTGCGCGGTCGGTGTGTCGGAAGGCATTCGCGGCGCGGATGGAAAATTCGTCTCGGAAACAGGATTGGTTGATGCTTTCGGCCACGCACAACTGGGCGGTGTGGCACCGTACATTGCCGACTTGGTGAAGCGCGAACTGAAACTCAAATATCACTGGGCCGTCGCCGATTACCTGCAGCGGGCTGCGCGTCATATCGCCTCGAAGACCGATGTCGAGCAAACCTATGCGCTGGGCAAGGCCGCGGTGGAATACGCGGTCAAGGGAATGAATGGCGTCATGCCGGCGGTGAAGCGGCTGAAGTCCAAGCCTTATGAATGGGAAATCATCGCGGCACCGCTTTCGCAGGTGGCGAACCAGGAAAAGAAAATGCCGCGCGATTTCATCACGCCGGACGGATTTCACATCACGCAGAAGTGCCGCAATTACCTGCAGCCGCTCATCGCCGGTGAAGCCTATCCGCCGTACGAGAACGGCCTGCCGCGCTACGTGACGCTGAACAACCCGGCGGTCAAAAAGAAGCTTAAGCCGTTTTCACTTTGACAAACTCCAGCATTGGTGCGGCTTTGCAGCCAAAAATGGCTGGGAAACCGCGCCAACGCTGGAGTTTTGTGTTGAGGTGAGCGTCTGCTTGTCTTCAGGAATTATCCGCCGGAACCGTTTTTCAAACGGCGAGAGCGCGGGCTTACTCTGTTAAAATTGTGCGTTTTTTCATAGCTTTAGCCTCACCTAAAAAGCAGTCGTCGCTTAATCGAATCAGGCAACAATCTCTGGGAGTGAATAAATGGATAACGGTTTAATCTTTGCATTGGCTTGCGCCGTGCTGGCGCTGCTGTATGGCGGCTGGCAGACCAAGTGGATCCTGTCGCAGCCGGATGGCAACGACAAGATGCGCGAAATCGCCGCAGCCATTCAAGCAGGCGCACAGGCCTACCTGAATCGCCAGTACACAACCATCGGTATGGTGGGTGCGGTGCTGTTTATCGTCATCGGCTTCCTGCTGGGCTGGACCACGGCGGCAGGTTTCGCCATTGGCGCCATCGCGTCGGGACTGGCGGGCTACATCGGCATGAATGTTTCAGTGCGCGCCAACGTCCGCACCGCTGAAGCGGCACGCAACGGTGTCAATGCTGCGCTCAACATCGCCTTCAAGGGCGGCGCAATCACCGGCATGCTGGTGGTGGGCCTGGGCCTGTTGTCGGTTGTCGGCTTTTATTATTTCCTGGTGGGCAATGCTGGCGGCGACAAGGTCGGCGAACTGATCAAGCCGATGATCGGCCTGGCATTCGGCTCTTCGCTTATCTCGATCTTCGCGCGTCTCGGTGGCGGCATTTTCACCAAGGGTGCGGACGTGGGTGCAGATCTCGTTGGTAAAGTCGAAGCCGGAATTCCTGAAGATGATCCGCGTAATCCTGCCGTGATCGCCGACAACGTGGGTGACAACGTGGGCGATTGCGCCGGCATGGCCGCTGACTTGTTCGAAACCTACGCCGTCACCATCATTGCGACGATGGTGCTGGGTGCGATGCTGGTACCCGCACAGTTTGCTTTGCAAGCTGTGACCTACCCGCTGGTATTGGGCGGCTTCGCCATCATCGCGTCGATCGTTGGTACCTGGTTTGTGAAGACGTCGAATGACAAGCAAATCATGTGGGCGCTGTACAAAGGCCTGATCGTCGCCGGCGCAATTGCGCTGGCCGCGTTCTATTTCCTCACCGACTGGGTGATGAAGGACCTGGGCGCAGCGTTGGGCCCCATGTATAGCACCAAGAATCTCTGGCTCTGTTCGGTGGTGGGTCTCGGCCTGACCGCCTTCCTGGTCTGGGTCACCGAGTACTACACCGGTACGCAGTTCAAACCCGTGCAGCACGTTGCCGAAGCGTCGACCAAGGGTCATGCCACCAACATCATCGCCGGTATCGGCGTGTCGATGCGCTCCACCGCATGGCCCGTCCTGGCGGTGTGTGTGGCCATCTACGGCGCCTTCACGTTGTCGGGCTTGTACGGAATTGCGATCGCCGCCACGTCGATGTTGTCGATGGCCGGTATCGTGGTCGCACTCGACGCGTATGGTCCGATCACCGACAACGCCGGTGGTATCGCCGAAATGGCCGGCCTGCCGGAATCGGTGCGTAACGTGACCGATCCGCTGGATGCCGTGGGCAACACCACCAAGGCAGTCACCAAGGGCTACGCGATTGGCTCAGCCGGACTGGCTGCACTCGTGCTGTTCGCTGATTACACGCACAAACTGGAAGAGACCGGCCGTCACCTGGCGTTCGATCTCTCAGATCCTGCCGTCATCATCGGCCTGTTCGCCGGCGGCATGATTCCTTACCTGTTTGGTGCCATGGCGATGGAAGCCGTCGGCCGTTGCGCCGGCCTGGTGGTGGATGAAGTGCGCCGCCAGTTCCGCGAGATCAAGGGCATCATGGAAGGCACCGCCAAGCCGGATTATTCCCGCGCGGTTGATCTGCTGACCAAGGGCGCCATCAAGGAAATGATCATTCCGTCGCTGCTGCCGGTATTGGCGCCCATCGTCATCGTCCTCGTGGTCGGCGGTGCAATGGGCCTGGACAACGGCATCAAGGCGCTGGGCGGCATGCTGATGGGTACCATCATCACCGGCCTGTTCGTCGCCATCTCGATGTGTACCGGCGGCGGCGCATGGGACAACGCCAAGAAATACATTGAAGAAGGTCATCATGGCGGCAAGGGCAGCGATGCGCACAAGGCTGCCGTCACCGGCGATACCGTGGGTGACCCGTACAAGGACACCGCTGGTCCCGCCGTGAACCCGCTGATCAAGATCATCAACATCGTGGCGTTGTTGATCGTGCCGTTGTTCGGTACGGCGGCGGACTACAAGCCGAAGGTGGTTGAGCCGATGAAGATTGAAATGAAGGTCGCTCCCGCTGCCGCGCCGGTCGTTCCGGTTCCTGTCGTGCCGGCGCCATCGGCACCGGCAACGGACGCCACGAAGAAGTAAGAAGAGTCCTACCGCATTAGGGAAGGCCGGGCGATAGCCCGGCCTTTTTTATTGGGCAAACTGCAGGGCAGGAAAAATCTTCCCAACACTCTCAAAATGAGCATTTTTGGGGGGTATCGGTCGGGAAACCGGCATGGCCCCCATGTTAAAATTCACGGTCGATCCAGCCGCAACGAGGTGACCTTGCCACAGAACTATTCAACCGCTAACGGGTAGTCGTAAAAGCAGGCACAAGTGTGATCGATACACACTCAAAAACAGGGAGAATAAAAATTGTCAGCTATTAAATCCGCGATTATTGTCCTCGGCATCGCATCCGCGATTGCAATGGGCGCATGTACCACCAAACCCATCATGAACGTACGCGACGCACCGGTGGTCAGTGCCAAGCCGCTGCAGGCCGCCCAAGTACGCCAGGCGATCATCACGGCAGGCGTTGCACTAGGCTGGCAGGTGACCGACGTGAAGCCGGGCACACTGGAAGCAACACTGAATTTGCGCGAGCACACAGCGATTGTGGAAATTCCTTATACCACCAGCACCTACAGCATCGTCTACAAGCGTGGCGCCAACCTGGGTGAAAGAGAGGGGCAGATTCACAAGAACTACAACGGCTGGGTCCAGAATCTGGACACTCGTATCAAGGCCGAATTGAGCAAGCTGTAACAGCAGGACACGACGGGTCGGGTGTGAAGCAGTTGCTTTCTCGTCCGGTCCGCCAGTTGATTGTATTGGCGCAACACGTGTTCAAGCGTGGGCAAGAAGTGCGTACCGGGCAGCAAGCAGTGCAAAGCGGGTAAGACACACCATGTATTTATATGAAATTGAAAGTTGTTTATGAATGCCGAGCTGGATAACGAGCAGGAACTGGCTCATTTGATTGTCGAGTCCCTGAACCTTGAAGGTGTAGCTGCCGGCGATATCGAACCTGAAGCCCGCCTGTTCGGCGAAGGGCTGGGGCTGGACTCGCTCGACATGCTTGAATTGTCGATGGCTGTGGAACAAAAATACGGTGTCAAGTTGCGCTCCGACGACCCCGAAAACGCGCGCATCTTTTCATCATTGCGCAGCTTGTCGCAGCACATCCAGGCGCGGCGCGCAGCCTGACGGCGCTGTTGATTTTTCGGTTGGTGGTGCGCGTTACAGATGTGTACGTTCGCAGGTTCGTGCGATAACCCCACCTTTTCATCCACCCGGCCGCGTGACCTGCCAATGCCAGAAGTGAAATCCACCCACAGTCCCCCAGGTCCGTTGCGACATCCGGGGCTGGTCGCCGTCTGGCTTGCGCTCGTGAGCGTTTACCTGATCGCGTCCGCATTGGGCCAGCGTGTAGCGGCTACTGCGGCGGTGGGCCTCATGATCGGTGCGTTGATCGCCGTATCAGGACGAGTAGTGGCCGGCATCCTCGTCGGCGCGTTGCTGGCCGGGCTGTGTGTTTATTTCTCCGGCACCCTGCATGTACTCTTCTATGCGCCGCCCCTGGCCGCGTTTGCCTTCATGGCGGTGTTTTTTTATCGCACGCTGAGTCCCGGTTCGGACGCGCTCATCACGCAGGTGGCGCGCATGGAACATCCCGACTTGCCGGCAGACATGGTGCGTTATACGCGCACGCTCACGTGGATATGGGCGGCCTGTTTTCTCCTGTTGTTCATTGCCGCGTCGCTGCTGGCACCTTTGCTGGCGGTGGATACATGGTCGCGGCTCGTACATGGTCTGGGCTATTGCATTCCCGCCGCATTGTTCCTGGGTGAATACGCCTATCGCCATGTCCGCTTCCCGGATCGAACCCATGGCTCGCTGCTGGTGTTGATCCCGAACATTGTCACGGTCTCGCGCGAGATTGCGACCGCTGGAAATGGGCGAGGCGTCGAAACACCGCCCGGTTCGCAAGACCGCGCGCAAGACCGCGTGCAAGAACGCGCGCGATGAAACTGCCGCTCGCCACTTATCGTGCCGGCTCCGATCCTTTCATGATCGGGCCCGGCGGCATCGTAAGTGCATCGTCGTTTTTCGATCGCGCCGCGCAACTCGCCGCAGCCTTGCCTGATGCGCCCTATGTGATCAATCTTTCCGAGAGCCGGCTCGCCTTCATGCTCGGTTTTGCCGCGGCGCTCATGCGAGGTCAGTCCTCTTTGCTGCCGTCCGGACAAGGGCCGGGCGACTGGCAAAAATTAGGCGAACAGTATCCCGGCGCTGCCGTCATTGCTGATCGCGCCATTGATGCGCCCGGCGCATTCGACCTGCGTCCCTATATGAATCTGGAGGCGTCACATTCAGCGCTCAACATATCCTCAGTGGATGCGGATTTCGCCGCTGCGATACTTTTTACCTCGGGCAGCACCGGGCAACCTGCACCCCACACCAAAACCTGGGGGCAACTGGTAGCCGGCGCACAATGCCTCTCGACAGCACTCGCCTGGCCACGTCGCGCAGGCCACGCGGTGGTCGGCAGCGTGCCTCCGCAACACATGTTCGGACTCGAGTCGACGGTGATGCTTCCCTGGTTTGCGGGCGTTCCCATGCATGCTGGAAAACCACTGCTGGCGGCTGACCTGGAAACCGCAATCGCGCAATGCGCGCGACCGTGCTGGTGGATGACGACGCCAGTGCA
Organism: Betaproteobacteria bacterium; assembly: GCA_040006575.1. Classification (GTDB taxonomy): domain Bacteria; phylum Pseudomonadota; class Gammaproteobacteria; order Burkholderiales; family Usitatibacteraceae; genus UKL13-2. Next base: position 29,261 of record JBDTWS010000016.1, on the reverse strand, counting down.
TTTGCGGCCGTCACTGCAGGCGGGGGCGGTGCTGCCCCAGCTCGCAGGCATCGTCGCTTCGACGATGAGCCTGCCACCGAAAATCGCGCGCGAAAGCGAGGCGCGATGGAAAGTTCCCGTTGTGGAAATATACGGCTCCACGGAAACCGGTGCATTGGCCACCCGGCGTACGGCAAACGAAACAATGTGGACACCATTGGAAGGTGTGCGACTCAGCGCTGAACCAGGCGCGCAAGTCTCGGGTGGCGGCACCCAATGGATGGCTATCGGCAACCATATCGAAACGCCAGTGCCGATCGCCGATGAATTGCGAATGGGCTCAGACGGACGTTTCGAATGGCTGGGCCGCGCCGCAGACATGCTCAAGATTGGTGGCAAGCGCGCGTCGCTTGCTGCGTTGAACCAGCAGATTTGCGATATCCCCGGGGTGGAGGACGCGGCCTTCTTCGTGCCTGACGGGGCGGCAGATTCCGCGTCCCACGACGATGCACATCCCGCACGAAGGCTTGCCGCGTTCTACGTGTCTTCGACGCTTACACCCGGTGAATTGCAGGCGGCACTGCGCGCGCGGGTGGATCCCGTATTTGTCCCGCGGCCGCTGTTTCGCGTGGTGGCGCTACCCCGCAATGCGACGGGAAAAATTCCACAGGCCGCACTCGCCGCGTTGCACTCAGAAAGCGCGCGCAGCGGAGCGACTGCGGAAACGCATGTGGTGCGCGAGCGCATCGTGCCCCATTCTCATCCGGTGTTGGCAGGACATTTTCCCGGCAATCCCATTGTTCCCGGCGCGATGATTCTTGCGTTCGTCGCTGAAGATATCCGCAAACAATTCCCCAATGTGAATCTTGGCGCGCTGATATCGATGCGATTTCACCTGCCACTGCGGCCCGGCGTGGTTTTCGGCGTATTTGCCAAGCTGCAAGGCAGTCGCATCGCCATCGAGGTGCGCACCCATCCGCAACAGCCCGGGGGCGAGGTGCTGGCTTCGGGCCAGTGGGCCTGCCTTGATGCACCTGCCGGATCCGGCAATGGCTGATAACTGGCGCACGCGCCGTGAGCGCGGCAGCGTCGGCATGATTCGCCTCATCATCTGGCTGGCGCTGCATGCCGGCCGCGCGTTGTGCCGCGTTTTGCTGGTGCCCATCTGTTTCTATTTCCTGGTCACGGCACCCTCAGCGCGTCGATCCTCACAGGATTTTCTCACTCGTGCGCGTCAACATCCGGCAGGCTGGCACGACACATTCATGCACCTGTTTGTTTTTGCCACCACGCTGCTGGATCGCGTATTTCTCCTGCACGGACGGCGCGGCAAACTGGAGATCTCGGTAACCAACGAAGCGGTATTCTGGGACGCCCTCGCTGGCGGTCGTGGCTGCCTGCTGATGGGTTCGCACCTGGGAAGTTTCGAGATGCTCGGCGTCATCGGCAGCGAAGAGAAACACCTCGCGGTCAATATGGTGATGCACGTTGACGAAGATGCACGTCTCGCCCGGTTGATTCGCGGCAAGGACATGGCATTGCCCTACCGTGTCATCCCACTTGGAAATCCCGGTTCGATGCTGCAGGTGAAGGAATGCATGGATCGTGGCGAAGTGGTGGGAATCCTTGCGGACCGCGTGTTCGCAGACGAGCCGACGCAAAGCGTTTCATTCCTCGGCAGTCCTGCGCGATTTTCGTTGAGTCCATTGCGACTTGCCCGGATCACAGGTGTGCCCGTGGTAACAGTCTTCGGGATTTTTCGCGGCGCAAACAAGTACGAGATTGTGTTCGAATTGCTGGCGCAGCGCGTTGGTACTGAAAGCTTGGCGACGTCGCTCCCTGCCGATGACGTGGATATTCCCGTCAACCAGTGTTTGGCGACCTATGTTTCAATCCTTGAACAACAGGCCCGGCTGCATCCGTACAACTGGTTTAATTTCTATGATTACTGGAGTGCGTAAATGAGCCCGGCAAAATTCCTGCGAATCTCGGCATCGTGCGCAATCTCATTGTGTTCATTGATCTTAATTGCCTGGGGTCCCACAGCACGTGCCGAAACACTTGAGTTACCGCGCCTGATGCAATTGCTGGCGGCCGCTCCTGCGAGTGAGGTTGCGTTTTCAGAGAAGAAGTTTTCGAGCCTGCTTGCCACACCGGTCATCAGTTCGGGCCGGCTGGTTTACCGCCGTCCGGATACAGTGGAAAAAAATATTGATCTCCCAAAGAAGGAGCGGTATGTGTTCACGGGTGATGAACTCATCGTCACCCGCAATGGGGCCGACCGGCGCATCCCGCTTTCCAGCCAGCCGCTGCTGTCGGCATTCGCGGCAAGCTTGCGCGGCACGCTGGGCGGAAACCTTCCGCTGCTCAAGAGTTTTTTTGAGCTCACGCTGCAGGGTGACGAGCAATCATGGCGGCTTGACATGATCCCGGTGGACAAGGAAATATCGCGCTATGTGTCGCGGGTCACCGCGTCCGGCAAAAGTGGCATGATCGCGCAGATTGAAGTGCGCGAAGCCAGCGGTGATCATTCCGTCATGCAGATTCGCTGAGTATGGCCGGCGGCGCACCCACCTCGTGGTTGAACAGAAGCGCGTTGGCGCGCAGCATGATCACGCTGGTGCTGTTCGCGTTGCTGGCGTTGCTGGCCTCACGCACGGTTCGTATCGAGAGCGATTTCGCCGCATTCCTGCCGCCGTCGACCACGCCTGAGGAGCGCCTGCTGATCGCGCAATTGCGCGACGGGCTGGTATCGCGCCTGATGCTGGTGGCATTGCAGGATGCTGATGAAAAAACACTCACGCAAGCCAGCCGCAAGTTGGCCGAGCGCCTGAACAAGGCACCAGAATTCGAATATGCGGCCAACGGCGGCCTCGACCAGTTTGTCGAACAGGGTGAAGTGCTGATGCGCTATCGCTATGCGCTGAGCCCGGCAATGACACCGCAGAAATTTACCCGCGAGGGATTGCACGGCGCACTTGAAGAACAACTCTCGCAGATGGCCTCGCCGTTCGGTGCGTTGTCGCGGAATATCATGACCCGCGACCCGACCGGTGAATTCCTGGCCATCGTAAAGCAACTTGATCCCGGCGCAGCGCCGGCATTGCGCAACGGCGTGTGGTTCAGCACCGACGCAAAACGCGCGTTCCTCATCGCGCAAACCCGTGCACCTGGTTTCGACAGTGACAGCCAGGAAAAAGCCATGGTCGCCGTCAGGTCGGCGCTCGCGCAGGACAGTCCCGGCGTGGGTGTGTTGTTGACGGGTCCGGGCGTGTTTGCGGCCGAGTCGCGCCGCCTGATTCGCAGCGATGCGGAACGGTTGAGCCTGCTGTCGGGGTTGGTGATACTGGGCTTGCTGATATTTGTGTATCGATCTCCGCTGGCCGTGGCGTTGGTCACGCTGCCGGTCGCCTTCGGACTGCTGGGCGCTGTGCTGGTGGTGAATGCATTATTCGGTTCCGTTCACGCGATCACGCTCGGTTTCGCGGCGACGCTGATCGGTGAGGCGGTCGACTATCCGAGTTACCTGCTACTCAATACCGCCCCCGGTGAGGCCGCACGCGTTGCATCGCGACGCCTGCATATCACGCTGGCCCTGGCGGTACTGTCTACCGTCGTCAGTGCGCTGGCATTGACGCTGTCGAGTTTCAAGGGACTGGCGCAACTCGGCGTGCTGACCATGGCCGGTGTGCTGTTCGCAGGACTCGCCACACAATTTCTCATTCCGTGGTTACTCGGCGACAGGCCGCTGGATTTCCGCCGCATAAAATTGCCGGCCATCAAGTTAGCGGGGCGCTATCGCAGTGTTGCGTGGATTTCTGCCGCGTTCGTGGTGGTCGTGGGGGCTTGGCTTGCGTGGCAGAGTCCGGCTTGGTGGCAGCGCGATCTTTCCGGTATCAGCCCGGTGCCGCCTTCGATGCGCGCGCAGGATGCGCAATTGCGGCGCGAAATGGGTGCGCCGGAAGTGAGTGTGTTCCTTGCCAGCCGCGGTAAAACGCAACGGGAGGCACTGCAGGCGTCGGAAGAAATCCTGCCGTTGTTGCGTCGCTGGAAGGACGAGAAAAAAGTGCGGAGTTTCGATTCACCCTCATGGTACTTGCCGACACCTGACCGGCAGCGCGAACGCCTAGCCGCACTGCCTGCGTCGCCGGCACTCGCGCGTGATTTGCAACGGGCACTGGGAGGCCTTGCATTTCGCGCAGATGCGTTCGCGCCCTTCGTTACGGAGGCAGAGGCAGCACGCAACGCACCACTGGTGACACTGGCTTCGTACGCGGGTACGCCGCTGGGTGCGAGGCTGAATGCACTGGTGGTTGAATTGGACGGGCAATGGCTGGTGTTGACCCCGATGGGTGGCGTTACTGATCCCACAAGCCTGGCTGCCGAGATTGCCGCAAACCCGAACAGCCGCAGCCAGCTTGTCGATCTCAAGCAGGTCTCATCCAACATGGTCGACGGATTTCGCCGCGAAGCGCTTTCGCAGGCGGGTTGGGGTGCGGCGCTAATCCTGGTGTTGTTGCTGGCAGGGTTGCGCTCGATCCGCCGGGCATTGCAGGTCGCGCTTCCCGCCGGCGCCGCGCTTGTGTTGACAGTGGGCCTGCTTGTCGCAAGCGGGGAGAAGTTGAGTGTCTTTCACCTGGTAGCGCTGCTTCTTGTACTCGGCATCGGCCTCAATTACGCTTTGTTTTTTGAACGCACCACCGTTGATGAAGCAGAACGTTCGCGTACCCGTTTGGCGCTCGCCGTTTGCAGTGCGTCGACCGTCGTGACATTCGGATTACTTGCCCTGTCCTCGACACCCGTGTTGCACGCAATAGGCAGCACCGTCGCGTCCGGGGCCATCCTTGCACTCCTCATGTGTGCACTCTGGGCACGACGCTTACCGGCACTGTCCTACAACAACGCTCCGCAAAGTTTGGGACAGTAGTAGTTTTGACTACTAAATGTCCCGCTAGAATCCCGTCATGACCCTGCTCTCAATATCTTCCTACACCAGCACCAGCGCCGCCGGCATCGGCAAGGCGGCCGTTACGGCCGCGTTACGCGATGGCCGCAGTGGACTCACTGCCAACGCGCTGGAGTGGGCGCCGCTGAATTGCTGGATCGGGCGCGTTGCATGCCTTGATGAATCGCAAGTACCGATGCCGCACGCACTTGATGAATTCGACTGTCGCAACAATCGTCTCGCGCTGTTGGGATTGGAGCAGGACGGGTTCATGAGCCACGTCGCGAATGCACGGCGGCGACTTGGCGCAGAACGCATCGGCGTATTCTTGGGCACCAGCACATCTGGAATACTTTCGACGGAACTCGCCTACCAGCGGCGTGAAGGCGAGGAGGGCCGCCTGCCTGCCGCCTATCGTTACGAAACCACGCACAACCTTGACGCGACGACGGAATTCGTCCGAAGGATCCTGAATGTCACCGGACCCGCGATGACCATTTCGACGGCGTGTTCGTCGAGTGCAAAAGTATTTTGCCTGGCCGAGCGATTCATACGCCTTGGCGTGATCGACGCTGCTGTTGTGGGAGGTGTGGACAGCCTGTGCCACACAACGCTCTATGGTTTTAATTCGCTGCAACTGGTGGCGCCCGATATCTGCCGTCCCTTCGACGTGGCCCGACGTGGCCTTTCGATTGGCGAGGCTGCAGGTTTTGCGCTGGTAGAAAGAGCCGCCGATGCGCCAGCGGAGCTGGCCTTGCTGGGGTACGGCGAAACCAGCGACGCCCATCACATGTCCACACCGCATCCTGAAGGTGATGGCGCCGCACGTGCCATGCAGGCCGCGTTGGATAAGGCGGGTTTGGCTGCAGCCGATATTGATTATGTCAATCTGCACGGCACGGCCACGCCTGCCAACGACCGCGCCGAAGGCCGCGCCGTTAACAAGGTATTTGGCGCGAGCGCAGCGCGTTCGTCGACAAAAGGTTTTACCGGTCATACCCTTGGCGCTGCGGGGATTACCGAGGCGGCAATTTCGCTGCTGTGCCTTGAGAACGGCTTTGTGCCGGGCAGTCCCACAACGGAAAATGTCGACCCAGACACCTGCTGCGATGTCGTTCTGGAGGGCCGTTACGCGCCGGTGAAGCGCGTGTTGAGCAACAGTTTCGGTTTCGGCGGCAGCAATTGTTCGCTGCTGTTCGGCGGGGCCGCGTGATGCGTGTTTCGGTGGCAGCGGTCGGCGTGCTGGCGCCGGGCATGATGGACTGGGGAAGCGTGAAGGACGTGCTGAGTGGCGCACAAGATTATTCTCACGCCGAACTGGATGTACCGGCACCCGCGTGCCTTGCGCCTGCGGAACGGAGACGTAGCAGCCCGACGGTTCGGCTTGCCATATCGGTTGCCGAGCAGGCGTTGCGCCACACCACCATGCGGCCCGAAGACATGGCGATGGTGTTCTCATCCTATGAAGCAGCTGGGCAGATTACGCACCAGCTCTGCGAAGTGCTTGCCGGTTCGCGTGAGGTGTCTCCCACGCAGTTTCACAACTCGGTCCACAACGCCCCCAGCGGTTACTACAGCATCGCCATGAACGCCCGTCTCGGCGCGACCAGCGTGTGCCGCGGCGAATGGAGTTTTGCCGCAGGCCTGCTCAATGCGGTTGCACAGGTGGTAGCGGACAACATTCCTGTGCTCTACGTTTGCTATGACAGTCCGCTGCCCTCACCCATGCGGGAAGTGATGCCGGTGACTGAATCGACAGCGATAGCGCTGGTGCTGACGCCGCAAAACCCCTCGTCGATGGCTACCTGGGAAGTGTCAACGCGTACGCAGGCAGTTGCTGATGACTGGCCCGAATGGATGCCGGCCACGTGGCACGCAAATGCATGCGCTCACGGGTTCGCGGCATTGCGATCGCTTGCGTGCGAGCCTGGCCGTCCCGAATTATTGGCGCTGTCGCCGGAGCTGGGGCTGGAAGTGCGCACGTGCTAGGGGAACTGGACAGGGCGGAAATCGCGCGCCGCCTGCCGCACGCCGGAAGCATGAGCTTGCTCGATCGCGTGCTGACCTGCAATGAAAGTGGAATCCGCTGCAGCGCGACCTCGCATCAGGATCCCGACAACCCGCTGCGTGGCGAGCGAGGCCTGGATGCACTCGCGGGCATCGAGTACGCGGCGCAGGCGGCGGCGCTGCACGGTTCACTGCTTCACGAAACCGCGACACCACGCAATGGCGCCCTGGCCGCCGTCAAAAACGTAGTCATTGCAAAAGAATGGCTGAGCGACGCCGGCGATGAACTATTGATTGACGCAACCCTGCTTCATGGCGATCCGGCCGGCGGGATTTTTTCGTTTGCGGTGCATGCGGTGAACGGCGCGGCAAAGGGCGTGGCAAATTCCGGCGAAACCACGATACTCATCGGCCAGTTCACATTGATGTTCGTCGATAACATCCCGCGCTCACCGTCATGAAGCGCGCACTGGTGACAGGCGGAAGTGGCGCGATCGGCGCGGCCATCTGCCGTGAACTTTCCGCGCGCGGATTTCATGTGATCGTCCACGCGAACAGCCGCATCGCTGAAGCCGAAGCCCTCGCAACGGAATTGCAGCGGACCGGGACGGGTGCGGAAGCCATCGCCTTCGACGTCCGTGATAACAAGGCAACCGCGCAGGCGCTTGACGCACTGTCTGCGCGCGGCGTCATCCAGGTTGTGATCAATAATGCCGGCATCCACGACGATGTGTTGCTGCCGGCCATGGACGAAGCGCGCTGGCGCGCGGTCATCGACGTCAGCCTGAATGGTTTTTTCAATGTGACCCAGCCGCTTTTAATGCCGATGATTCGCACGCGTTGGGGACGGATTGTCACTATTACGTCGGTGGCCGGCTTGCTGGGCAATCGCGGCCAGGTGAATTATTCAGCTGCAAAGGCGGGCCTGCACGGCGCCACGAAAGCCCTGGCACTTGAAGTGGCGACCCGCGGGATTACCGTGAACGCCGTCGCACCCGGTGTGATCGATACGCCGATGCTGGCTACGAGTTTCCCGCCGGAGCGGATCAAGCAACTGGTGCCACTGGGCCGCGCCGGTCGTCCGGAAGAAGTCGCGGCGACCGTCGGGTTTCTTTGCTCAGACCAGGCGAGTTACATTTCCGGGCAGGTAATCAGTGTCGATGGCGCGATGACCTGAACGCGAATAACGATCGACCATAATAATTTCACTCAGGAAAAGCAGACATGCCCAGATTGGCTATCGCCGAAACGACCGAACAACAGCGTCGCTGCGAAGTATTCGTTATTGGTTGTGGTCCTGCGGGCTCAACTATCAGCGCGACGCTGGCCCGCAAGGGTCGCGACGTCGCCGTGGTCGACAAGGACACGCATCCCCGGTTTCATATCGGCGAATCGTTGCTTCCGCTGAACATGCCCATTCTCCAGGAACTGGGCGTGTGGGAGGAACTCAATCGCATCGGTATCCGCAAGGATGCTGCGGAATTCGAATCGCATGCCAAAGGCAAAACGGTCGAGTTCATGTTCGCCGAGGCATTCGACAAGCGTTGGCCCCACGCTTTCCAGGTGCGGCGTTCGGAATTCGATCACATGCTGTTGCAAAACGCGGCTGAAAAAGGTGCGCGGGTGTTTGAAGGTGCGCGCGTCACGTCGGTGGAGTTCGGCAATATTTCGCGCGACGAAGACAGCGTCGTCACGTTGAAGCTCGATGACGGCTCCGTACAGACCTGGCGCACCAAATTTCTCGTCGATGCGTCGGGACGCGACACATTCCTGTCGGACCGTTTCGGCATCAAGCGGAAGAACAAGGCCCATGCCAGCGCCGCGATATTTGGTCATTTCCGCAATGCACGCCGCAACACTGGCAGCGCCGAGGGCAACATCACCATCGTCTGGTTTGAACAGGGCTGGTTCTGGTTTATCCCGCTCAAGGACGGAACAACCAGTGTCGGTGCGGTCTGCTGGCCTTCGTACATGAAAACGCGCACGGTCGATCCCACGGCGTTTTTTATGCAGACCATCGCGCAGGCGCCGGAAATCGCATCGCGCCTCGAAGGCGCCGAGTTGACCGCGCCGGTTACGGCCACTGGAAATTACTCTTACCAGTCGGATCGCATGTGCGGCGACGGCTATCTGATGGTCGGTGATGCATGGGCCTTCATCGACCCGGTTTTTTCCAGCGGCGTTTACCTGGCAATGAATAGCGCGCGGCTGGGTGCAGATGTGGTCGATGCGATCCTGAAGAAACCCGCCGATGCGCCGGCGCTCTATCGCGAATTCGATCGCACCATCCGTCGTGGTGTGGGCACATTCTCCTGGCTGATCTATCGCATGACGTCACCGGTCATTCGCAAATTGTTCATGGCGCCGCGTAACGTGTTTGGCGTGCAGTCGGCGGTGGTCTCGCTGCTGGCGGGCGACGTATTTCGCGCAGGTCCGGTCAGGCCACGGCTGTATTTGTTTCGCGTGATTTATTACCTCAATTTTTTGGGCGACCTGCCAAATTCGCTGCGCGCCTGGCGCAAGCGCCGCCAGGACATCCAGGTGCCCAGCGAGACCGCATGAGAGCACATTACCTCTGGAGCCCCCTGGTACTGGCATGTGCAATCACTTCTGTGCACGCTGAAATGCTCCCGCTATGGGAAGCGGGTGCCGGTATTGCAGCCATCAGCTTCCCGGACTATCGTGGATCGGCGCGGCATCGCAATTACCTGTTGCCGGTGCCGGTGTTCATCTATCGCGGCGATATTTTCCAGGTCGATCGAGAAAAAGTTCGTGGCCTGATTTTCAAAAGTGACGTCGCCGAGCTGGATGTCTCAATAAACGGCTCGGTGCCCATTCGCAGCGACGGCAATCCGGTGCGCTCGGGTATGCCCGACCTGGATCCCACGCTGGAAATCGGTCCGTCGCTCAATGTGAAACTCGCCCAGGGCCAGGACGCAAAACTGACACTTCGCCTGCCTCTGCGCGCCGTGATCGCCAGCGATTTTCACTCGGTGCAAAGTGCCGGCCTGCTGGTCAATCCGAACCTGAACCTTGATTTGAAATCCGTGAAGGGATGGCACCTCGGCTTGGTGGGCGGCGTGCTCGTGGCCGACCGCAAATACCACGACTATTTCTATGGTGTGTCACCTGAATTCGCAAGACACGGCCGTCAGGCCTACCGCGCCCCCGGTGGGTATTCAGGCGCACAATTCATCGCCGCACTATCGCGCAAGTTCGAGCCCGTCTGGGTGGCGGGTTTCGTAAAATATGATGTGTTGCGTGGTGCTGCGTTTGAAACCAGTCCGCTGGTGGAACGGCGCAGCAATTTCTCCGCCGGTATCGCCGTAACATGGGCGTTTGCGAAATCGCAAACGCTGGTTGAGCGAAATGAGTAAATGACTAAATTCGCACCATGATCAAGCGGAGCCTGGCCTGGTTCCTCCTTCTCGCCGCGCCATGCGCGCTCGCGCAAGATTTCTCGTCCACGCCGTCTGCCACAACGAGGCCGCGGCCCGTGCGATTTTTACTCACATTCGATGACGGCCCCTATGGCCAGGAACGCGACAATCCCACCGAGTCCATCCTGGATACGCTGGCGATGAATGAAATACAGCAAGGCATGAAAGCAATTTTTTTCCTGCAGACGCGCAGCAGTGACGGCGGCGCTACCGAACGCGGTCGCGCATTGATGCGGCGCGAGCAGGCCGAAGGACATTTGCTGGCCCTGCACGACGGCTCTGCCTGGGGTCATCGGAGCCATCGTAACCTCAGTGACCAGTCCCTGGAGAAGTCGGTGGCCGACGGCGTTGCCGATCTGGTCCCATTCGCAGGCCGCGAAGTCAACCTCCTGCGCCCACCCTACTGGGCCTACGATGCACGAACGCTTGCGGTATACCAGCGGCACGGTCTCAACGTGCTGCTGACCGACATCAGCGCCAACGACGGAAAGGACTGGGGCTTCAAGGGCAGTCCGCGCCGCTATGCACATATGGCGAGCGAAGTGGCCAATGTGCAGGCCCGGCTATCGTGCGGTGAGTTGCCGGTCGTCGACGGTGTGATACCCGTGGTGGTCGCCTTCCACGATACCAACACCTATACAGCCGAGCATATGCAGGAATATTTCCGGATGCTGCTGGACGCGGCTCGCGAAGCAGGCATGCCGGTGGACGTCGTGCCGTTCTTCTCGGATCGCGCCAGCCTTGAACGCGCAGCGCTGGCACGGGCAATGGATAGCGCCAGGCGTGACGAAATGGTGCCGTGGTGGTGGCGCATCATCCACTGGTTGTTTTCAGAACCCGATTGGGTGCGTCCGCCCGCAGCCGTTCTGACGCCTGCCTTATAATCTTTAACAGAAATGAAACCCGGCCGCGCACGACAAGCCGTCAAATAACAAATGAACCCTACCGCCCGGAAAACCGTCGTTGTCATCCCCGCCTTCAACGAGGCGACGACCATTCGCGACCTTGCCGAACGCTCACTCAAGGTCTGCGCGGACGTTGTCATTGTCGATGACGGTTCAAGCGACTCCACTCGCCAACAGCTCGAAGGATTGCCGGTCACCGTGTTGCGCAACGAGCAAAATGCGGGCAAAGCGGCAAGCTTGTGGCGCGGCTTTGAGCACGCTTTATCGCTCGGCGCACAGCAGGTCGTTACGCTCGATGGCGATGGCCAGCACCAGCCCGAAGACATGCCTCGGCTGCTGGATATGGCGGAACGTTCGCCGAACAGCATCATCATCGGCGCACGCCTGCATGACCGCAAGAATTTCCCTGCTCGCCGCTACTACGCCAACCAGTTCGCGCGCTTCTGGATATCGTGGGCTGCCGGCTATCCGATTGCCGACACGCAGTCGGGATTCAGGATCTATCCCGCCGCGTTGTTTGCGAAGTTGGGCCGCCGCGATGTCGCATGGAACGGATTTGTTTTTGAAAGCGAAGTCCTGATTGCTGCTGGTGCGCTCGACATGCGCAGCATTGCCGTGGCGATTCCAGGTATTTATCCGAAAGAAGCCAGGCCCAGTCATTTCCGGCCTGTCGCCGATATTGCGCGAATCGTCATCATGGTTGCGGGCCGTCTCCTCAGGCGCGGCATGCATCCTGTGGGTTTGTGGCGCAGCCTTAACCTGCCTGTTGCAATCGAAATCGGCGCCGACCTGGCGACGCTATCGGGCGGCGGAATCGCCGACGCCGTCAGTAAGAAAGCGCCGTCGCTACGCCGTTGATGTTGCAGGGCGCCGCGCAAGGCGGTTCCCACTTCATGCGTTCCGTTTCGTGTCATTCGCGGTCGTACACGAACCTTGCTGGCGCAGCTAAAAACGGGTGTAATTTGCGCACTCAAAAGAAAATTATCCGGGGAGTCGCATGAAAGTACTCAAATACACGTTGCTCGGTCTTGCAGGATTGCTGGTACTGCTGGGCATGCTGAGCCTGGCCCTGCCCAGCGCATACAAGGTCGAACGATCCATCGTCATCAACGCGCCGATCGAGGTTGTCTATCCCCTAGTGTATGACCCGAAAGCGTGGGCACGCTGGGGTGTCTGGAATCGCCGTGATCCGGGTATGAAAGTGACCTATTCGGGATCGCCCGCGGGTGTTGGCGCAAAGTGGTCGTGGGAATCAAAATCCGAAGGCAACGGCACCATGGAATGTACCGGGGCAGAATTTAACAGGAGCGTGAGTTACAAGCTCACGTTTTCCGACTTCGATGGGGCATTTAATGGACGCCTGGAATTCACGCCCGCCGACAAGGGTGTGCAGGTAAAGTGGATAGCTGAAGGCGATGTCGGTTCGAATCCACTGATGCGTTACTTTGCGCTGGTCATGGACCGCATGATGGGGCCGGATTTCGAGGGCAGCCTGAAGAACCTGAAGGAAATGGCCGAACGGCCACGCCGCACGCTATGAAAGGAAAATCCACCATGCAGGCAACGACGATGCGCACCGGATTCAATTCGCTGAAAATGATTTGTGCCGCCTTCATGACAGCGCTGCTGTCGGCCTGTGCCGGCACCGGCCCGTACAACACCTCGTCCGACGGTGGCGACGGCAGGCTGATGCTGAAGGGCTACGACCCCGTGGCCTATTTCACCGTCGGCAAGGACACGCCCGGCAAAGCGGATATCAAGGCCGACCACGATGGCGTCACGTATCGTTTCGCGAGTAACGAAAACAAGGCGTTGTTCCTGAAAGATCCCCTCAAGTATGTGCCGCAGTTTGGCGGCTTCTGCGCCAACGGTATCGTCTATGGCATTCCCTGGGGTGGTGATCCCGACACATGGGCAATGATCGACGGCAAGCTGTACATTTTTGGCGGAGCGACGTCGAAAAGATATTTCCTGATGGAGGAAAAAAATAATATGGCGCTGGCCAATCGATACTGGGCTGACGAGATAAGGGGTAGCAACGGCGTAATCCAGCGCTACAAGCGGCTGGCGATCCGTGTTCCGCACTACAAGACCGGCCCTGAACTGGAAGCGGAATGGCAAAAGAAGCAGCCGCCAAAGTAAAGAAGGCAGCTTCGCGCGCGAAACGACCCATCGCGCGCAAGCCGCCCGCGGCGCGAAGGCCGGCGCCGAAGCGGCGCGGGGCAACACCGGCAAAAAAAACCTCCGCCACCGGGGCGCTTGCCACCCTGCTGTCGCTAGGCAATGCCGGCGCAGCGCAGTTCGCGATGCGCTTCTTCAAAACAGGTAACGGTCAGTATGGCGAAGGCGATAAATTCCTTGGCATCCGCATGCCGGCCCTGCGCGCCCTGGCGCGCGATTTTCGCGATGCCGGCGTTGAAGTCGCGCTGCCACTGCTGAAATCGGGCTGGCACGAAGCGCGTGCTCTGGGGCTGATACTGATGGTCCGGTTGTACCGGCGCGGCGACGAAAAAACCCGCAAGCGCATTTATGCGCTGTACCTGAAAAGTACCAAACTCATCAACAACTGGGACCTGGTCGATCTGTCGGCCGAACATATTGTCGGCCCCTGGCTGCAAGGCAAACCCGTCGAGCAGCGGCGTGTATTGGAGCGCCTTGCTACTTCAACGTCTCTCTGGGAGCGGCGCATCGCCATCCTGGCCACGTTTCACTACATCAAGAATGGCGACTACGCGCAGACATTTCGTATTGCAAAGCTGCTCCTCAAGGACGAGGAAGACCTGATCCAGAAAGCCGTCGGGTGGATGCTGCGCGAGGTCGGCAAGCGCATCAGCGAAGAAAAGGAAGAAACGTTCCTGAAAAAGTACTATCGGCAAATGCCGCGCACCATGCTGCGCTACGCCATCGAGCGATTTGCCGAACCCAAGCGCAAACGCTATTTGACGGGACTGGTATAAATGGCGCACAAGGCGCATGCAATAATCCTGCTGCGAACTTCTCATCCGCCCCAATAGAGCCGCTCACCACCTGTAAACCAGACTTTCACAAGCCCACACGACGAAACACGAATCTCACACGGACAAATCGTGAAAACAAAACACTACCTCACTCTCGACGATTGCAAGAAAATACTGGCAGCTTCCGAAGCTGAAGCTAAAAAAAACAGCTGGGCAGTCTGTATCGCCATCGTCGATGACGGCGGCCACCTGCTTGGCTTCCAGCGGCTGGATGGCTGCGCACCCGCAAGCGTTGCCATTTCACAGGGCAAGGCGCGCAGCGCGGCAATCCGCCGCCGCCCCACCAAGAACGATGAGGACATGGTCAACAACGGCCGCACCTCCGCGCTATCGATGCCGGGTATCACTTTCCTCGAGGGCGGCGTTCCTATTGTGGTGCAGGGAGAAACCATCGGTGCGGTCGGCGTATCCGGCGTGAAATCGTCGGAAGACGCGCAGATTGCGCAGGCGGGCATAGACGCATTGCCGGCCGCATAGGCAGTGGCGCCATGAATTGCCCAAGTTGCCGCGGCGCCATGGAGGCGCTGTCATTGCAGACGCACATTGGCTTGCCCGTGACCATCGATGCCTGCTGGTCGTGCCACCTGATCTGGTTCGATAACCAGGAAAGCAGCTCGCTTTCACCGGGTTCGGTAATTGAACTCTTCAAGCGCATCCATTCAGAGCGCGATACCGCACGTAACCTCGTGGGCATGCAACTTTCCTGCCCGTCGTGCACTGGAAAATTGAGCGCCACCAGCGACCTCGCGCGCGGCGGCCGGTTCAGCTATTACCGATGCGAAAAAGGCCATGGGCGCCTTATCGCCTTCACGCAATTCCTGCGCGAGAAAAATTTTATCCGCAGCCTGCAGCAGTACGAGATCACGGCATTGGCGGTTACCGTAAAGCAGGTGCGATGTTCCAGCTGCGGTGCGCCGATCAACATCGAGAAGGATTCGGCCTGCACGCATTGCGGGTCGCCCGTCTCCGTGCTGGACGAGGCGGCAGTCGAAAAAGCGCTGACGGCGTTGCAGGCCAGGGAAGTCCAGCGCACCACCTGGGACCCCGCGCGCATGAACGAGATACTTACGGCGCAAAAGGCCGCGTCACCGCGTGCTTCCAGCAGCGGTGTGAATATGCACGAGACGTGGCTTCTGGATGTAGGCAATAGTGGCGGCCTTGCCGACCTGGTGGAAATCGGCATCAGTGCGGCCTTGTCCGCGTGGCTGGACTAACAGGAAAACCATGAATCTCTATATCGTCACCGGCACCACCAAAGGGCTGGGCGCCGCCTTGCGCAATGCGCTGGCCAGCGATGCGAACAACGTTGTCATTTGTCTCTCCCGCGCGGATGCCGTGAACGTGCCGGGCCAGCCTGCCAACGTGTTCGCCGACCTTTCCGACATCGACTCCATTGCAGGCATTTTCGCCGTCTGCGAATCGCTGATCGCCGGAAAGAAGTTTGACCGCGCGATTCTCCTGAACAATGCCGGTGTTGTCGGCCCGGTGGGCAAATTCAACCAGATCGATCCCACCGAAACCGCGCGCAATATCAGCGTCAACCTGGTTGCGCCGATGGTGCTGACGCGATTGTTCGCCAATGCGACGCGTGCGCTGTCGGCGCAACGGCTGGTAGTCAACATTTCTTCCGGTGCCGCCAAGCGCGCCATTTCCGGCTGGTCGGCCTATTGTGCATCGAAGGCCGGGATGGAAATGGCCACACGCGCAGCGGCGGCGGAAGCGGCTGTGGATGATCCTTCACTGGCCATCTGCTCGCTGGCGCCGGGTGTCGTCGATACGCCGATGCAGGCACAGGTGCGTAGCGTGAGTGAACAGCAATTCCCCGATGTGGAGCGGTTCCGCGCGATGAAAAACGAGGGCGCGCTGCGTGATGCGAACGCAGTGGCGAACGACATTATCCGGCTGGTGGAAAACGGCAAGCTCACCAACGGCGGCAATTTTGATATACGAGAAATGACGGCATGAGCAGTGAAGTAAAAATCGGCAAGGCAGTGCCTGCGCGCAGGCAATCCGCAAAACTCAACTATTGCAATCTCGCCGACTGCGAAGGCATGTGCTGCAGCGACGGCGCTTTCCTGCTGCCGGAAGAGGAACGCCTGATTCACCGGCTCGTCAAGAAATATCCGGATCACTTCAGCGCGCTGCCGGCGAAATATATTATCGACGGTGAATGGGAAGGCAACTTCGGCCGCAAGACCGAAACGTACCAATACAACTACAAGAACAAACCCGCGCACTTTGCCAATACCCGCTGCAGCTTCAGCGAAGCGGACGGCAAGTGCGGGCTGCAGACATTGGCGGTCAAGCTGGGCAAGCACAAGTGGGCCTACAAGCCGATGGGGTGCTGGCTGTTTCCGCTGGGCGCCGAGAACGGCAAGCTTATCCCGCCGCCACGCACCAAACGTGAAGATCCCAACAACCTCGGAAAGCGCTATCCCGGTTTCGCGGCGTACACACCCTGCGGAAAAAACGAATCGAAAGGGCGCGTCTGGTGGATCGCGCTCAAGGAAGAAGTGCAATACTTCCGTCAGATTGACGAATAGGACGTCCGCTGATTTCCGCCGGAGGCGGCAGCATGTATGACAGTCACGGATGGCAGGGCGGTGCAAGGCGGGGTTAGGATAGGAATCGACACTCGCCCATACTTCATAAACTACAAGATTCGCGCACCCAGAGACCGCAACGACAACCGCTTACCATGTCCTCGTCCTCCCTTCCAGACGACCCTGGCCTGCTCCTGCATTCGGTGCCTTTTGCCGAACTGGCCGCTGCCGTGCACGCGGCGGAGACGCGGCTGGCTCAGATTGTCGAAGCGATGGACCATCTAGAGTCCGGCGTAGTGTTGTATGGCCCGGACGATCGCCTGGTATTTTGTAACCGCCGCTTCCGTGAAATCTATTCCGAGGTGGCGGACCTGATGGTGCCGGGTGTCGCGTACGCCGACATCGCCCGCGCTTTCTACCGGCGCGGGTTCGAGCATCGTTCACACCAGGATGAGGAAAATTACGTCGCCACGCGCGTGGCGAAGCATCTCGATCCCGACGAGGGCGATTACGAATGGCTGCTGGGCGAACATACCTGGCTGCTGGTGTCGGATCGAAAAACGGCGGATGGCGGCGTGATTGGTTTTCGGCTCGACATTACCGCGCGCAAACTCGCCGAAGGAAAGCTTGCGCAGAGTGAGCAGCGACTGACCGGCCTGCTGGAAATGTCCTCCGACTGGTACTGGGAGCAGGACGAAAATTTCCATTTCAGCCATATTTCCGGCGGCATGACGCGCACCACGGGCATAAATCCGGAAGAGCGCTACGGCCGTCCGCGCTGGGAAATTCCTTACCTGGGCATCACCCGCGAACAGATGGAAACGCACCGCCGGCAGGTTGAAGCGCACGAGGCATTTCGCGATTTTGAGTACGCCTACAACGTCACGGCCAACGAGATCTGGTGGGTCAGCGTATCGGGCGATCCGATCTTCGACAACGCCGGAATATTTCGCGGCTATCGCGGTGTCGGCAGCAATATCACCGAGAAAAAACGTATCGAAGCGCAGATACGTGAAATGGCCGAATACGATTTCCTGACCGGACTGCCAAACCGCATGCTGCTGGCGGCGCGTTTCGAATTCGCCACGCGGCAGGCCCACCGGCACGGCGGCGGCCTGGCCCTGTTGTTTATTGACCTGGACCATTTCAAGAACATCAATGATTCACTGGGCCATCACGTGGGTGACCAGATCCTGGCCGAGACCGCCAAGCGCCTGACGGGCGCCACGCGCTCCACCGATACAGTCGCACGGCATGGTGGCGATGAATTCATCGTCATGCTGTCGGGAACCACCGAAGCCGCCACGCTGGCCCACATCGCAGAAGGCATGGTCGAAACATTGGCGAAGCCCTACGTCGTGGCCGGTCGCGAATTGACCGTGACGCCGTCGATCGGCATCACCATCTGGCCCGCTGACGGTGAGGATCTCAACAGCCTCGTCAAGAATGCCGACCTCGCGATGTATCACTCCAAATCCCAGGGGCGCAACCAGTTCAGTTTTTTCCGCGTCGAGATGAACGACAAGGTCACCGAACGCCTTGCCATTGAAAATGCATTGCGGCGTGCGCTGCAACGCGAGGAATTTTCACTGGTGTACCAGCCGATTTTTCGCGTGCCGGAACGCAAGCTCATCGGCGTCGAGGCGCTGCTGCGATGGAATTCGCTGTCGCTGGGCGTCGTGCCGCCTGCGCGCTTCATTCCCATCGCGGAAGAAACCGGGCTCATCGTCGGCATCGGCGAATGGGTGATACGCGAAGCCTGCGCGCAGCTGGTGCGCTGGCGTGAGGCGGGGCTGGATCATTTTCCGGTCACGGTGAATGTATCGGCAATCCAGTTCAAGACGCGCCGCCTGGTTGATATCCTGCTGGCCGCCACGCGGCAGTTCAATCTCACGCCGTCTGACATAGAGATCGAACTGACCGAAACCGCGCTGGTGAGCCAGGGCGACAGCGCCATGAGCACACTGGACGAAATGGGCAAGCAGGGGTTCCGCCTCGTGGTCGACGATTTCGGCACGGGCTATTCGAATCTCGCCTATCTCAAGCGATTCGACATCGCCAAGCTCAAGATCGACCAGTCATTCGTGCGCGACATCACCACCGACCCCGACGATGCGGCGATTACAAGGGGTATCATCGGACTGGCAAAAAGCCTTGGCCTGCGGGTGGTGGCGGAAGGCGTCGAGCACGATGCGCAGCTGGAATACCTGATGCGCTACGGTTGCGAGGAAGCACAGGGCTTTCTCTTGTCGGAACCCATCGCACCGCTGTTGTTGCAAGAAAGATTCTGATTCGATTTTTTAAGGCTTTTTCAAAAGCCGGATTTAAGGAGCAACACATGCCCAGCTACAAATTGCAGGTGCAGGAAGATGAAGCCAAACCGGATGCCTGGCACGACGTAAAAAGCGACTCGGGCGAAATGCTCGTATTCACTGACGAATCGGCGGCTCGCGCAAAGCTGGAAGAGCTGTACCCGGTGCTGGCCAAGATGGAAAAGTTCGCCGCCGGTCCCAAGCGCACGCGCGTCATCGTGGTGAACCCGTATTCGGACATCGACAAAGAAAAGGAAGATTGACGTGGAATATCGCAGACTGGGACGGGCAGGACTGAAAGTATCGGCGCTGTCGTTTGGGTCATGGGTGACCTATGGCAACCAGGTGGAAGCCAATGCCGCTGTGGAGCTGATGAGTGCTGCGCGCGATCACGGCGTCAATTTTTTCGACAACGCCGAAGTGTATGCGAGCGGAAAATCCGAAGAGCTGATGGGCGGCGCGCTGAAGAAACTGGGATGGGACCGCCTCACGTATATCGTTTCCACCAAATTTTATTGGGGACTGCCCACCAAATTCGGCGACGGCATCAACGAGCGCAATACGCTGAACCGCAAATACCTGATGCAGGCCATCGACAATTCGCTGCAGCGTCTGCAGCTTGATTATGTTGATCTCGTGTACTGCCATCGACCTGACGCCAATACGCCACTGGAAGAAACCGTCTACGCCATGCACGACATGATCGCGCAGGGCAAGGCGCTGTACTGGGGCACATCGGAATGGAGTGCTGCCGACATCATGGGTGCGTGGCACCTAGCGGACAAGCATCACCTGCACAAGCCGATCGTCGAGCAGCCGGAATATAACCTGTTCAAGCGCCACAAAGTCGAGCGCGAATATGCGCGGCTGTATTCGGAAATCGGAATGGGCACCACCACATGGAGTCCGCTGGCATCAGGTTTGCTGACGGGGAAATATGCCAAGGGCATTCCCGCCGACAGCCGCGGCAGCCTCAAGAACATGGCATGGATGCAGGAGCAGCTGCTCGATGCGCAGCGCAATGCCATCGTGGCCAGGCTCGGGGATATTGCGAAGGATCTTGGCTGCACGACCGCGCAGCTCGCCATCGCGTGGTGCCTGAAAAATCCGCATGTCTCCACCGTCATCACCGGCGCATCACGGTTGGCGCAGGTGACGGAAAACATGAAGGCGCTGGATGTCGCCGCGCAACTCACGCCCGAGGTGGTGGCGCGCATTGAGGCGTTGTTCGGCGATCATCACGACTAGCCGGATGCCCGATATGAGCGGAATGGAATCCGGCAAGCGCGCTGTCACACCCGTGCCCATGCCGGAGCCTACGGTGCCGGGGCGGCCCGACCGCAGCGAGCTCACGCTGCGGCTGGACCAGGCCTGGCGCATCCTGGGCCTTAACCAGGAACTGATCCGCTCGGCCGACCAGAAAATCTACCTGCTCATCGTCATGTCCACATTGCTGGTTTCGTACGTCGCGACCAACATCGACAAGATCATGCGGCTGGGCATGGTGCAGAACGTGTTACTGGTGATGTTCATCCTCGTCAGCGGCACGTTTTATTTTTTCGCGCTGTCGACGCTGTTCCCGCGCCGAGTGCCGGGCGAGGTCAAGAATGCCAAGCTGATTTTTTTCGGCGACATTGCCTCGCGGCCCGATGCCGACAATTACATCGGCGACATCAGCAAAGTCCCGCTCGATGAATTATTCGAGGACCTGGCGCGCCAGATCTACCTGGTGTCGAAAGTCGCGACGCTGAAGTACATCGCTTACCGCCGCGCGTGGCGCTCCATCCTGACTGAAGTGGGATTGTTCGTCGTGCTGGAATTCAGCATGGTGATCTTCTGAATTTTCCGGCGCGACGCGAAGGAGGGGCGGGATGGAAATGAAAAAAGTCAGCGCAGGCAATCTGCGCGCCATCGGCTACGACGACAAACGCAAGGTTGTCGTGGTCGAACAGTCTTCCGGCACGTTCGAATATGCGAACGTTTCTGCGGAAGTCTGGCGACGCTTTTCGACGGCGTCGTCGCTGATGAGTTTCTTCAAGGATACGATTGAAGAGGACTACCAGAAACGCAGGATCAAGTAGCAAAGTCCAGCATTGGCGAGCCTCTCTGGCATATTTTGCCCTGGATGCCGCACGGGTGCTGGAGTTCACGATATTTCCCTTGCGAAAATGACTTGCGTGTTGACGCGGGCGCTACTTGACATGTGTAGTACATAGGATACACTTGCGCAATGCAGGTGGAAGAGACTGTCGTGTACCGACAGTGGATCAACAGCTTGAAAGATCGCGTAGCGCGTGCACGTATACAGGTCCGCGTTGATCGGCTGGTACACGGAAATCCGGGCTAGCAGCGCAATCTCACCGAGGGTGTGTCCGAACTCAAAATCGATGTTGGGCCAGGTTACCGGGTGTATTACCTGCAGCGAGGCGATCGGCTTTTGTTGCTGCTGGCAGGTGGTGACAAGGCTTCATAGCAGAACGATATTGCAACAGCCATCACGTTGGCCAGGAATTATCAGGAGACATAGCAATGTCCAAGCTATCGGCAAAAAATGCCCGCACTAAAACCGTCCCATACGACGTTGCTGAACAACTTCGCACGCCGCAGGAAATGGCCGCGTATCTGGATGCGTGGCTGGAAGAGGCACCGGACGATGCGCCTGGTATCGCCCGTGCCCTGGGTGATATCGCCCGCGCGAAAGGCATGTCGCAGGTTGCCAGGGATACGGGGCTCAGCCGCGAGAGTTTGTACAAGGCGCTTAGCGCCGATGGAAACCCCAGTTTCGCAACCGTACTGAGGGTAGCACGTGCACTCGGCGTGAAATTTCAAGCCTGTGCCGCATGACGGCAAGCACCGCGCCGCCAATCAGTAATACGTCAACTCCCGCGCCTTCCCCCTGAACACGCGATACGAAAAAATCGTATAACCCAAAATCACCGGCAGCACGATCAACGTGCCGATCAATATCAGCATCAGCGATTCCGGCGCGCTGGCGGCTTGCCAGATGGTGATGCGGTTCACGACCAGGTTGGGATAGAGGCTGTATGCCAGTCCCAGGAAAGCCAGCACGAAAATTCCCACCGTGCCGACGAACGGCACCCACGCATGGCGATCGTTTTTTTGCGGCAGCGTGCGCAGGCTGCGTTCCACAACGACGAATAGCACCAGCGTCAGCAAAGGAATGGGGCTGAGAAACAGCAGGTTCGGCATTGAAAACCATTTGTCGAAAATCTGTTCGCTCACCATCGGTGTCATCAGGGAAACCGCGCCGATGCCGATGCCGGTCAGCCACAGGCTTTTGCGCGCCCAGGTCACCGCGCGTTTTTGCAGCACGTCCTCGGTTTTCATGATGAGCCAGCCGGCGCCGAGCAAGGCGTAACCGGCAACGAGGCATAGCGAGATCAGCAATGCAAACCCGATGTTAAGCCACGTGGTTTCATAGCCCACGACGTGCATTCCCAGCATGTAACCTTGCGCGCTGCTCGTCAGCACGGAGCCACCAAAGAAAATCCGGTTCCACACCGCCTTGTGATTGTCCTGCGCTTTCACGCGGAAATCGAACGCGACACCGCGCAGGATCAACCCCGCAAGCATCAACGCGACGGGCAGATAAAGCGCAGTAAGAATCACGCCATGCGCCAGCGGAAACGCCACCAGCAGCAGCCCTATGCCCAGCACCAGCCAGGTCTCGTTGGCGTCCCAGAACGGGCCGATGGAGGAAATCATGATGTCTTTCTGCGCCTCGGTTCCCGCGCGCAACAGCACACCCACGCCGAGGTCAAATCCATCGAGCAGCACGTACAGCAGCATGGCCACGCCCATCAGGATCATGAAAATCACCGGCAACCAGAATGTCGTATTCATATCAATCTCCGCCGGTCGCGCCGGATGAGGCGGCAACCGATGCATCCATCATGGGCGGCGGCGCGTTCGCCAGGTCGCGCGCCTTTTTGGCCATGTAAAACACCACCGTTACAAACGCCACGATCAACGCGATGTAAAGGGACAGGTACATCACCAGTGTGCCGGCGATGGCGGTACTGCCGATGTTGGGTGCGGCCGCCTGCGCCGTAGTGAGTACGCCGTAGACCAGCCACGGTTGCCGGCCGATCTCCGTCACATACCACCCAGCCAGCGTCGCCACCCATCCCGAGAAAGTCATCGCCACCAGCGCGCGCACCAGCCACCCACCCAATTCCTTCTTTCGCCACAACGTCAACGCGGCCCACCATGACACGGCCAGCATCAGCATGCCCATGCCCACCATGATGCGAAATCCCCAGAACAGCGGCGCGGGCGGCGGATGCTTTCCCGGGAAATCGTTCATTCCCTTGATCTCAGCATCCGCATCGTGTTTCAGAATCAGGCTGGCGCCCTTGGGAATACCGATTTCAAAATGGTTCTTGCGTTCCGTCGCATCGGGCCACGCGAAGAGCAGCAACGGCGCGCCGCGCTCGGTTTCCCAGATGCCTTCGATGGCCGCGATCTTGGCGGGTTGGTGCTTCAGCGTATTGAGGCCGTGCATATCGCCAACCAGAACCTGGATCGGGATCAAAATCGCTGCCGTGTAGATTCCCGTCTTCAACGCATACGTGACGTCGCGCGTGCGGTCCTTGCGCAACCAGCGATACGCCGACACACCGGCCACCAGGAACGAAGCCGTCAGGCCCGACGCAATCATCATGTGCGTGAAGCGATACGGGAAGGAGGGGTTGAACAGGATCGCAATCCAGTCGGTCGCGTGCGCACGGCCGTCGATCATTTCAAAACCGACGGGGGTCTGCATCCACGAATTCAGCGCCAGGATCCAGAATGCCGAAATGGTGGTGCCGCCCGCCACCATCACCGTCGCAAACGTATGCACCTTGTCCGGCACGCGCTTGAAACCGAACAGCATGATGCCGAGAAAACCGGCCTCGAGGAAGAACGCGGTCAGCACTTCATACGCAAGCAGAGGCCCGGCAATATTTCCCACCGTCTGCATGTAGCCCGGCCAGTTGGTGCCGAACTGGAACGACATGGTGATGCCGCTGACGACACCGAGCGCAAAGGTAAGCGAAAACACCTTCACCCAGAAACTGTAGGCCTGCATCCACGCTTTTTCCTTGGTGGCGTTGAAGCGCAATTTAAAAAACAGCAGCACCCACGCCAGCGAAATGCTGATCGTCGGAAACAGGATATGAAAACTGATATTCGCGGCGAACTGGATGCGCGCCAGCGTTGTTGTGTCAAAGCCCGACCCTGCGTCCATACATGCTCCTTCAAAAGTCCCGCGTGACTGTGCGGACCCGATTCAAACTGTTACCGCCGAACGCTCGCCGGCAATATCAACTCTTTTTGCTGCCGAGTTTGCCAACTGCGACCACTTTCAGCTTGCCCTTCAATTCCAGCAATTTCTGCACCTTCGAACCCAGCTTCATCAACTGCACCAGCGTGTCCTGATCCAGGCGATGCACATCGCCAAACCAGCCACTTACCAGCTCGATCAAATCGTGCATGGCCTTCATGCGCTGCTGCGCAAACTGATCCGACTGCGTCGTGACGTTTTCAATCACCGCGCCACGCAGCATCGTCAGTGTGGGATCGACTTCGCGCTTCTTTCGTTCCTCGGCCAGCGTCTTGAAGATCGCCCATACATCCTCGGGTGCGGAAAAATATTCACGGCGGTCGCCCGGCAGGTGTTGCAGGCGGGTCAGCCGCCACGATTCCAGTTCCTTAAGGCCCATGCTCACATTGGATCGCGAGAAGTCGAGCATCTCGGCAATCTCATCGGCATTCAAGGGCCGGTCTGAAACGTACAGCAGGGCGTAAATCTGCCCGACCGTACGGTTGATGCCCCACCGGCTGCCCATTTCGCCGAAGTGGAGGATGAAATTCTGGATCAAGGGGGAGAGATTTTGCATCGTCTAATCGAGTCGATTTGATTTCATGTAATTTCAGTAATTACTGAAAATTGTGAACCTGAGAGGACAGAAAAGCAAGTGCCTTTTGGTGAGATTCACTGGGATAAACGTAACTTCCATTGAAAACTCAAGCACTGGTGCGGCTCGCCGGCTGAAAATGCCGTGGGAGCCGCGCCAGTGCTTGAGTTTTCATTCAAGCCGGTGTTGTCCCACACCGGGAACCGCAGCACGCTTACGCCGTTCGCCGCCGTCAATCATTACCCTTGCAAGGTGACATTCCAAATCAACATCGGAGCGAAATCATGACTCAACGCGTAAATCAAAATGTACCCGGCGACACAAACGGCAATGGCCGTCGAATTGAACCCACACTGCCCGGCATCGAACGTGATAACCGCCCCAAAGAAAGTCCCGGCTGGGTGGGCGACCCGGGCGAAGATCCCGGTACAGTTCCGCGCCAGGATGATCCGGACGCGAGTTCGCAGGACAATGATCTTGAGGCTATCGACGATCCACAGGCCCTGCGCGGAAACGGAAAAATTTCTACTGAAGACTAACGCAATGTAGAGAGGTCGCGGGTGTGGAGACAGGCACGTCGCAGGCAACTGTGCATCATGCACATCGCGGGTGTGCAGATGCGCTTTCTCCAGGGAATAACACCTCCACGCAAGTGACACCCCCTTGCGGCAAGGGGTGGTATCTCAGCAGCCATTTCGTGACGAAATCTGAGACGGACTTGCGCGCCGTATCCAATGCTTGCGTCCGGTAGCCGGCTGCGCGCGCTTCGAGCAACGGCGACAAAGACCGTTCGAGTTTGTCGAGATTTTCCTGCTTGTTAAAGCGTGCCCAACCGCTCGCCGTATGCTTTTGCAAGGTCTGCGTATCAAACCCGACAGGCGCTTGCACCATGACCGTGTTCGCTTCAACAATTGCGGTTTGGCCGCGTACCTTTATCGGCCACTCCCGCGCCATCTCGATGTAGTACCGGTACACCGCGGTTACCTGGATATGCGATACCGTTGTCCCGAGATCGAGTCCGAGCAATTCCTTCTCATCCGCCAATCGGAACGCTTCCGCGGCCGTCACGGTCGCCACTTCCAGGCGTCCACCGGCGGTATGCATGATCACCGGCAGGCCCGCGGATGCAGTCGTTACAGCCTCAGCCGCCTTATCCCGGCGCCATAGCAGCGCCAACGCGATAACAACTCCGAGTAAAAACACACCGAGGGTTGCCTTGGTCAGTCGACTGGTGCTGCGCATGTCCGGACCCCGCAAAAGTTAGATACCAGTTACTCAGTGTCTTCAGGATTGCCGAATGCAGCGAGCCTTGAGTTGCAATGATACCAATCTTGTTGACGGGCAATTGCATGCTCCGGCAGTCAACAATCCGTATGGAAAATGTTTCAATTTTTAACGCAAGGCCGACAGAATTAACGAGAGCAAAAGTCCACACTGTTCACGATTGCTGCATAGTGTAAATCAGCGAAAACGCAGCATTGAGCCTGGTCTCAATGCGATGATGATAAAAGAGATGACAAAAGATCAATGACGGCGCGCACCCAGGCAAGTGCAAACCCTATTCGGAGCCTATCGGAATCATGAAACTCAAACATAAAGCTTGGGTACTCACGGGGTTTGTTTTTTCAGCATGCTTGTTGATTGCGTTCGTTGGATTGCTTGCGCTGAAACAGGCCGCGAACAATGACAATGAAGCGCGCGTCAAACAGTTAATGCTCAGCGCGGCGTCAACAATTTCGACGATGGAAAATCTCGCCGCGACCGGTGTGGTGACGGAAGAGATGGCCAAGCAGATCGCAACCGCGATCCTGCGTGAAAACAAATATCACGCCTCCGAATATTGTTTTGCCGTCGACGAGAAATTGAATTTTGTCGCGGCACCTCTCGACCCGCAGTTGCACGGCACCAGTTTCAACGATTTCAAGGATGACAAGGGCCAGAGCGTCGGAAAACTGGCGCTGGCTGCGCTCGAGAAATCCGGCGGCAAGCTCACGACCTATGAATGGGATTCATACAACGCCGAGTCCGGCGTCAGGGCCACCATCGTTTCCGTTGCGGTGCAGTCACCGCGATGGAAATGGATTGTCGGCAACGGGCTCAGCGATGCGGAAGCCAACGCGCGTTTCCTCGCCAGCGCAAAATGGCTGCTGTCGTTGAGTGTGCTGGCCAGCCTGCTGGTGCTGGCTGCGCTGTTGTTCGCCGTACGCCAGCTGGTGAATTCGCTGGGCGGCGAACCGGAAATGGTCGTCAAGAAAATTCAGCGGGTGGCGGGTGGCGATCTCACTGAAGAGAACTGGGCCGCCGGAGAAGTGCGGCCCTTGCCGGACAGCATCTTGTCCGTGGTGGATGGGATGCGCGCGTCACTGCAGCGCGTGCTGAGGGAGGTGGCGCAATCGGCCGAGTCGATGCATGTTGCCAGTCACGAGATCGCCAGTGGCAATCGCGATCTATCCAATCGCACCGAGGCAGCCGCAGACAGTTTGCAGGAGTCGTCGACCGCGCTGCAGCACCTCGCGACCGCGGTTGCACAGGGGGCGACCAGCGCAATGCAGGCAGGCAAGGAAGCCGGCGCCGCATCGGACGTCGCCATTCGTGGCGGCGACGTGGTCTCACGCGTCGTTACCACCATGGACGGCATCAACGCCAGTTCACGGCGCATTCGCGACATCATCGGCGTCATCGACGGCATCGCGTTCCAGACCAATATCCTTGCGCTGAACGCGGCCGTCGAATCGGCGCGCGCCGGTGAACAGGGGCGCGGATTCGCGGTGGTGGCCGGTGAGGTACGCACGCTGGCGCAGCGCAGCGCGCAGGCGGCACGTGAGATCAAGGGGCTGATCACTGAATCCGTTGAGCGCGCCGACGACGGGTTGAAACTGGTCGCCAGCGCGGGGAAAACGACAGAGGAAGTGGTGAATTCGGTGCTGCGCGTATCGAACACGATTGCTGAAATCAGCTCGGCCACCTCAGAGCAGAGCGCCAAGCTGAACGTGATCAATCACGAAATCCAGCGGCTGGACTCCATGACGCACCAGAACTCCGCCATGGTGGAGGAATCCGCCGCGGCATCACTCATGTTGAAAGACCAGGCGGAAAAGTTGAAGGAGCTTCTGGAGGCGTTTCACGTCTAGAGGCCGTTGCGCGCGCTCTTGCAAGCAAAGTCTTTTCCAACACGCTTGCTCACAGAGGACTAGGGACACAATCGGTCGGTGCCGGCAACGCTTGATTGTCGTTTGCCCGCCAGCCACGAGTCGGGGCTGATAGTCACGGCCCAGGTAGGCTTGCTGCCAGAGCTGAACGTCGCCTTTTCGCCCGGCTTGCCCTGCCATACGATCTCGTTGTCGAAAACGGCCAGCGGTGTCGCGAGACATTTTCCTGGTTCGCAGCATTACAAATTCTTTTGAGCTGGTGCCGCCTCTGTCTCTCCATTGATGCGAGTGGCTAATGACCCTGCATTTCGCAGGCTCGTCCTGCTCATCATTCGCACGATTCGTCGGCGAACACTTCGCAGATGAAGCATGGGGTACAAGTTCAACAGTAATTGAAACAGCGCGAGTGCGCCGAATGCCCACAAGTCGAAATTCCAGATGGCCCACACCATCAGGGGAATGGTGAAGAGGAAAGAATAAAAATGGATTGCGCGGGCGCGATCCGCTTGCTCAAGCACTGCAGGCCAGTCTTTCTGGCTCGCGTTGAAGTACACGGACGGGTTCAGCAATCTAAGCGGCGTGCGCCTCAGTACTTGACCAAAGACAGTAACGCCGGGGAGTTCGAATTTCGTTGGCTCCGGCATAGTCGCATCAGATGTGGAAGCCGACAGTCCGCAATTCAACACCTTTTCGAGCACCGCGCTGAACGCCAGCCCAGCGGCGGCCAGCACCAACAGAAAAAAAGCCGAATGGATGCCGCTGAAGCGAGCAACAAAAAACAGCGTTGCGCCGAATATCGCGGCAAGAACGATGCACTTTGCAATCGTTACCGGAATGGATTCAGCAGACGTTCTGCTGCCCTTATTCGCCGACAGGACCAACTTGAACACGATCGCGATGACGCAAATACTTATCGCGAGCGGCAGCAGAAAACCGGGCGCCACCACGTTCGACAGGAGTTCAGGCAGGTTGTGCATGTTCAAATTCTAGCGGTAACCTGCCTTGCAGAATTCGCCAGGTCGAATTGCGCCCGGCTTGCCACG
>JBDTWS010000015.1:0-37951 GCA_040006575.1 Betaproteobacteria bacterium | reverse complement strand
CGTGCGAGAAGAACTGGTAGTTGTTGCGGCCCTTGGCCTTGGCGTCGTACATCGCTACGTCGGCGTGTTTCATGAGTGACTGCGGATCCTGGCCGTCGCTGGGATAGACGCTGATGCCGATCGAGCACGAGGTGTTGAGGTGCTGGCCGTTGATCATGATGGGCGCGGCCAGCGAGGAGATCATCTTGTCGGCGACACTTTGCGCGCCTTCGTACGCGTCCGCGCCGTCGGGGTCACTCTGCGGCAGGTTTTCGAGGATCACCGCGAATTCGTCCCCACCCAGCCGCGCCACGGTATCCGTCGCGCGCACACAGGCGGAGAGCCGCGCGGATACGCGCTTCAACAGTTCATCGCCGACATCGTGTCCCAGCGAATCGTTGATGGTCTTGAAGCGGTCCAGGTCGATAAACATGAATGCGAGCCGCGATTTTTTTCGTGCGGCATTGGCGACGCCCTGCTCGAGCCGGTCGTTGAGCAGCATGCGATTGGGCAGGCTGGTCAGCGGGTCGCGCGTGGCCAGGAACTCGACGCGGTCTTCGGCCAGTTTCCGGTGCGTGACGTTGGAAGTGGTGCCGGTCATGCGCAGCGCGCGGCCGTCTTCACCGCGTTCGGCCACTTTGCCCTTGGACTGCATCCACATCCATTCGCCATGCGCATCGGGCACGCGATATTCGCAGAAGAAATCGACGGTCTCGCCTTTCGCGGCGGCCAGCAGCGTGGCGCGGAAACGGTCGCGGTCTTCCGGGTGATTCCAGCCGAATACGTCCTCGCCGCTGAACACCGTGCCGGGAAGATCGGTGGGCTTGGCACCCAGCAGTTGTTCCCATTCCTCGCTGAAATAGACCACGTTTGACGTCAGGTCCCAGTCCCAGATGGCCAGGTTGGAACCGACCAGCGCCAAGTCCAGCCGCTCCTTGGCGCGGGTGATTTCATGTTCAGCGCGGCGGCGGTCGGTGATATCGCGGCCCACGCCGAGGCAAAAGCGGCGGCCGCCGATGTCCAGCGCACGGCCGTGAAATGAATAGGGTGTGTCACGCCCCGATTTGCTGCGTATCTCGGCTTCGATTGAGATTTCACTGCCGGTCTCGAACACTTTGCGAATCGCGTCGGCCACGGTCTGGCGATCGCGATCAGCGATGAAATCGAGCGCGCGTTTCTGCTCCATTTCCTGCGCGCCGTAGCCGGTGTTATCGGCGAAACTTTCATTCCAGCGGACCATTTTCCCATCGGCATCGAACATGAAAAATGCACCCGGCAGGCTCTGGATCGCTGCGTCGGAAAATTCCTTTTCATTGCGCAGCCGGTCCTCAGCCGCCTTGCGCGTGGCGATTTCGTCTTCAAGTAATTGTTCCAGGCGCTGGAATTCCTGGGTGACGTGCTCAAGATGCTGCTCGGCCTTGGCCGCTTCACTCACCGCCGCAGCCTGTGCCGAGAAGAATTTGACCGGGCGTGCGGCCGGTCGCTCGATGCGAGATTCAAGGCGGCGTTCGGCGCGTGCTTCCAGCCGGGCGCGGGTCAATTCGGCAAGATTGATCAGCGCCTCGAGTTCACGCGGCACAGCTTCGCGTGCAACGCTGTCGAACACCGACAGCGCGCCAATGATGATGCCTTCCTTGGAGACGATGGCGGCACCGGCGTAAAAACAGATATTGGGTTCATCCGACACCAGCGGGTGATCGCGGAAGCGCTTGTCTGCAAGCGCATCGGGCACCACGAAAATACGAAGACGATGGTCGGTGCCGGACGCAGCCGGCAGGAAGAAGCTGAGTTCACGCGCTAGTACGTTCACCGGGAAATTTACGCGTGATTTAAACCATTCGCGCCAGCCGCGGCCGCCGCCATCCTCGTCGAACAGGGAAACGCCGGCCATGGTCGCGTCGAACACCTGCGCAGCTCGGCGTGCGAGGTCATCAAATGCAGGTTCAGGCGGCGTATCGAGGATGTCGTAACGCGCCAGCACTTCGGCGGCAGTCGTCGCGGGATCGTGCGCGCTGTCGTGTGCCTTGGGGTCGGACGCGTTCATCTATGGCGATTCATTGGTGGCGCGCGCTTGCTGCGGCTGCGGCAGTGGGGAGGTTCAAGGCGGAAATGCTATCGCAGTACGACCGAAACGGGTGCGTGATCCGACGGACGTTCCCATTTTCGCGGTTCGACGTCGATGGCAGCACTTTCGCAGCGCTCGACCAGCGAGGGAGTCAGCAGGATGTGGTCAATGCGCAAACCCAGGTTGCGCTTGAATCCATTCATCCGGTAATCCCACCATGAATAACTCTTTTCGGCCTGGGGAAACAGGCGGAAACTGTCCTTCAGGCCCAGGTCCACCAGCCGCTTCAGCGCCTCCCGCTCGAGGTCCGAGCACAGCACCTGCCCCGCCCACGCCTGCGGATCGTGCACATCGCAATCTTCCGGTGCGATGTTGTAATCGCCCAGCAGCGCCACGTCGGTGTAAGTGGCGATCTCCTTCTGCATGTATTCCGCGAGTGCGCCCAGCCAGCGCAGCTTGTACTGGTATTTGTCCGACCCCACGCTTTGCCCGTTGGGGATATAGACACAGACCACGCGCACGCCGTTGAATGTCGCGGCGATGACACGCTTCTGTTCATCGGCAAATCCCGGCATGCCCTTGCTGACGTCTTCGGCTTTGCACTTCGAGAGAATGGCCACGCCGTTGTAGGTTTTCTGGCCGTCGTACACCGCGTGATAGCCCGCGTCTTCAATGGCGGCCAATGGAAATTTCACATCGTCCAGTTTCAATTCCTGCAGGCACAGCACATCGGGCTGGTGGGTTTTCAGCCAGTCCAGCACATGCGGCAGGCGCACGTTGAGCGAATTGACGTTCCAGGCGGCAAGCTTCATCGGCAACTGTCCCTGCTGAACCGTTGATTATTTGCCGGGTGTGCTGCGTGGCGGATCGGCCACGGGCGGTGTCGATGGCGGGGTCGACGTTGCAGGAGATCCTGGCGTTCCCGGCGCAGGGGCGGGCGGCGTCCTCGGGCGCAGGTTGGGATTGTTGCGCGGGTAGCCTGCCGACGTGAGTGCAGCATTCCAGTCTTCCGCGCCGAAACCCTTCTGCACGCCTTCGCCGATCGTCAGCACCGGCACCTGTTGTTCGCCGGTCGCCTTTTTCAGCGCATCCATTGCAGCGGGATCTTTTTCGGGGTTGCGGTCGGCGTAGGGAATGCCGCGCGTTTTCAGCAAAGCGCGTGCGCTGTCGCAGGGTTCTCCGCATGCATTGGCATACAGCACCACCGGGTTGCGTTCGATGGCGATGCGCACGCTGTAAGGCGTGTTGTCGTCATTGCCGCTGGCGTCGCTCATGTTTTTCTGCTGGACGTTTTTCGCATCCTTCGGCGGCGGCACATCGGAGTACGTCACCTTGCCGTCGGCATCGACCCATTTATAGAGCTGCTGGGCCAAGGCGTTTCCGCCCAGGCAGGCGGCGGCCAGTATTACGACAGGCAGAATTGCGCTTTTGGCACGCAGTGCATTCATGGTTTTGCTCCTCGAATAATTGTCGACCGCGCCGGGTGATGCCTGGTTACCACGCGGTTGCCACTCCGTTACGACAGGGTTGTAACTACGCGGCAAGCTTCATTCCATTATGGCGCAACAGCGGTTCCATGTCCGGTTTGCGGCCACGGAAGGCTGCGAACGAATCCATCGCCGGCCGGCTGCCGCCGCGCGCCAGCACTTCGCGCCGGAAACGTGCGCCCGTCTCGGCATTCAGCACGCCGGTTTCCTCGAAAGCTGCATAGGCGTCCGCCGACAGGACTTCGGCCCACTTGTAGCTGTAATACCCGGCCGCATATCCGCCGCCGAAGATATGCGCGAACGCATGCGCCGAACGATTGAAGGCCGGATATTTGACGACGGCAACGGCGCTCCGCACTTCGTTCACCAGCCCCTGGAAATCATCGGCGGCCGGATCGAAACCGGCATGCAGGCGCATGTCGAGCAGCGAAAACTCCAGCTGGCGAATGAACTGCATGCCACTCTGGAAATTGCGCGCGGCAATCATCTTGTCGAACAGCGCCACCGGCAGTGTTTCGCCGGTGTCGACGTGTTTGGTCATGTGCTTCAGCACATCCCATTCCCAGCAGAAATTTTCCATGAACTGGCTGGGCAGCTCGACCGCGTCCCATTCCACGCCGTTGATGCCGGACACGCCCAGCTCTTCGACTTCGGTCAGCAACTGGTGCAAGCCGTGGCCGAACTCATGGAACAGCGTGATCACATCGTCGTGCGTGAATAGAGCGGGGCGGCCTTCGATCGGCGCTGCGAAATTGCAATTCAGATAGGCCACCGGATGCTGGATGCCGGCTTCGGTGCGGCGGCGGTTGATGGCATCGTTCATCCACGCGCCGCCGCGCTTTCCTTCGCGCGCATACAGGTCGAGGTAGAACTGGCCAACCAGCGAACCGTCGCGATTGCGCAGGTCGAAAAAGCGCACGTCCGGATGCCAGGTTTCCGCCTTGGCAGGCGCGACGTTGAGGCCGTACAGGGAATCGATGACGCGGAACAGGCCGGCCAGCACCTGCGGCTCGGGAAAGTACTGTTTCACTTCACTGTCGGAAAACGCATAACGCTGCTCGCGCAGTTTCTCCGAAAGATAGGCGGCATCCCAGGCCTCGACATCGGCCATGTTCATTTCCGTGCGGGCAAAGGCCGCCAGTTCCTGCCAGTCGTTCAGCGCAAACGGTCGTGCCTTGCCGGCCATGCTCTGCAGGAATTCGCTGACGTCGGCGGGCGACTCGGCCATCTTGGTGGCGAGCGATACCCCCGCATAGCTTTCAAATCCGAGCAGTTGCGCCGTTTCCGCGCGCAAAACCAGGATGCGCTGGATGATGCCGGTGTTGTCCCATTTCGGGTCCGCGCCCAGTTCGGAAGCGCGTGTGGAATAGGCGTGATACATGAGCTCGCGCAGCTTGCGCGAATCCGCATACTGCATCACTGGCAGGTAGCAGGGCATGTGCAACGTAAATTTCCAGCCCGGCTTGCCGTCCTTCTTTGCCGCTTCGCGCGCCACCGTTTTGTTATCCTCCGGCAGCCCGGATAATTCACTTTCGTCTTCCGTGAAGTAGGACCACGCATTGGTGGCATCGAGCAGGTGATCGTTGAACGTCGACATCAGCGTCGACAGCTCTTCCTGTACGGCGGCAAAACGGGCTTTATCGGCGGCGGCCAGCTCGGCGCCACCCAGCCTGAAATCACGCAACTCGTTTTCCAGCGACTGGCGCCGCGCACCGTCAAGGCCGGCGAAGGCCGGCGACGCTCGTAGCGCCTTGTAACGCGAGAACAGACGTTCGTCCTGCGACAGTTCGGTCCAGAACTGCGTGACCACCGGCAATGCGGCGTTGTACGCATCGCGCAACGGCGGCGTGTTGACTACAGCATTCAGGTGGCCGACAACATTCCAGGCCCGCGACAGCCGCTCGGTGACATCGTCCAGGGGCGTGACAAAATTTTCCCAACTCGGCGTGGCGGTCGATTGCGCCAAGGACTCCACGGCCGCGCGGCATTCGCCGATGAGCAGGTCAATGGCCGGCTGGATGTGCGAAGGCACAATGGCGCCATAGCGGGGCAACCCGGAAAAATCGAGCAGCGGATTGGCGGGGAGCGTGGTATTCATCGGCAGCATTCTTTCGTTCGGGTCGCATTTTTGCGGCTATTGATTATAGCGCCGCGTCCTTCGCGGCAGGGTCCACGCGCGACCCTCACTCGGCGCATACCGCCCTTGGGCGCTAGAACGCTCCGGGCGAATTAGGTACACTCACGCGGGGAGGCAAGAGATGCACCACATGCACCATATCCAGGATGGAAGCAATGCGACGGTGAGGGCAGGCTACGCCGGGCAAGGCCGTGAGTCCCGCTCACGCTGCATCGCCACCTGTATTTCCTCCCGCATTTTCTCCTGCAACTCACCTCGCAACTCCTCCCGCATCTTCTCCCGCATTTCGTCCCTCCCTTCGCCCAACACGCCTGCTGGACATGGCGGCTGATTCCCCCAACCGAACGCTGGTCCTGAGCGTGGTCGCCGTCGATCTCGTCGGCTACTCGCGCAAGTCGGTCGCCGAGCAGATGTCGCTCAAGGAAGACTTCAACCGTGTGCTGCTCGAAGCCATCGCCGATATCGCCGTCGCCGATCGCATCATCCTCGACACTGGCGATGGTGTGGCCATGGGTTTCCTGGGCGACCCCGAGGATGCGCTGTTCGTCGCGATGTACATGCACGACGCCATCAACCGCGACAGTTCGGGCAGCCCCTCGGGCAGCATGGACAGCGGGGCGATACGCATCGGCATCAACCTGGGCCCGGTCAAGCTGGCGACCGGCGCGGGTGGGCACCCCAACATCATCGGTGACGGCATCAACGTGGCCGAACGCATCATGGGATTCGCAGACCCGGGACAACTGACCGCTTCGCACGCGGTGTATGAAGTGATGTCGCGCATGTCGGATCACTACGCGACGCTGTTCCAATACCTGGGCGTGCATACCGACAAGCAGGTGCGATCGCACGATGTCTACATGATCGGCAAATCGCCGGCCGCTTTCCGGCAGGCGCAGCGCGGTGTTGCCGAACGCGCTGCCGCAAGAGTTGGGAAATCGCCTGGCGCGCAGCACACACCCTCGGTGACCCACCATCCTGCCGCGCCGGCGTTGAATAGCGGAAGGCATTCACGAACGGGGCCAAACACCGTCGACCCCAGCATGGCCGCCGCACTCCATGCCGTACCCGCAGCGAGTGCTGCGCCGTGGCCCGAGGCTGCCGCCGCCGAAGGTGCCGGCAATGCGCATCCAGGCGCGCTCATTGATTTCCTCGAAGACCGCAACAAGGTCGCGACGACCGCAACCATGCTGGTGATCATCGCGGTGGTGCTGGCGGCGCTGCTGGTGTATCGCAAGATGCAGCTCTCGTATTCGCCCGTTGATGCAGCGGCAATCGCGGCGGCGCCTGCGCAGGTTGCGCTAGCGCCAACGGAGACGCCACCGGCATCTGCACCAGTAATTGCACCGGCATCTGCGCCACCACCGGCTGCGGTGCCCGTTGTACCTGCGCCCGTTGCAGCGAAGACAGTACCGCCGCCGGTAGCGATGAAGACAGCGCCGGAAACGAAGGCAACACCATCACACCCTGCGCCACAATCCGCGCCGCCGCCGGCTGTTTCCGCTTCCCCCACCAAATCCCCTGCGCCATCGACAGCACCGGTCGTCGTGCCTCCGGTGAAAACACCCGAACGTCCCGCGCCTTCTGCCGCGAACGAAGCAAATGCGGCCGCTGCAGCGGCCGACAAAGCAAAAGATTCGCGCAATGATAAGAACGACCGCCCCGCAAAAAACGAACGCATCGAAAAAAGCGACAGGCCCGCAAGACCCGATCCTCCATCGCGCAATCCATCCCGCAATGCACCGCCCGTGGTCCCCGCATTTCAATCCCCGGTCGAAGCGCCTAAACCGGAAGTCGTCGCGCCCACGCCAGCCCCGGTGCCACCGCCGGTGCCGGTGGTCGATACCCGCGTCATTCGCCTCAGCCGCACCGAGCCCGCGTATCCGCTGGAAGCAGTGCGGCAGAGTATTCCCTCGGGCTACGTCAGGGCCAGGGTCACGATTGACGCCAACGGCAATGTCAGCGATGTCGCCATCCTGGAGTCGCGCCCGATCTCGGCGTTCGGCCGTGAAACCCGCATGACAGTACAACAGTGGAAATACAATCCGGGTGCACCCGGCCGTACGCAGGAAATCGAACTCTCATTCAAACCCTGATGCCTTCATGAACCTCGTCATCATTCCGGCAACGTTATTTCGCAAGGTGCGCGCACATGCCTGAGTCGCTGCAGACACTGGGCCGCTACAAGATCCTGCGCGTTATCGGCCGCGGGGCGATGGGTGTCGTCTATGAAGCGGTGGACCCCGACATCGACCGCGTGGTCGCCATCAAGACCATCAACCTGATGCTGTCACCGGAAGAAATGGAGCAGTACGAGGCGCGCTTCAAGCAGGAAATCAAGGCGGCGGGCAAACTCAATCATCCCAATATCGTCACCATCTACGACGTCGGCAAGACCGACAATATGGCGTACATGGCGATGGAGTTCATCAACGGCTGCGAGCTGAAAGACTTGCTGAAGGCCGGCACTGCATTGCCGGTGGATGTGGCGCTGGACCTGGTTTCGCAGGCGGCGGAAGGCCTGGCCTTCGCGCACAGCCGCGACATCATTCACCGCGATGTAAAGCCCGCCAACATCATGCTGCTGGAAAACGAGGATGGGCTGGTCGCCAAGATCACCGATTTCGGCATTGCGCGCATGCCCGCGTCTGCCGTGAAGACCATGACCGGGATGGTGATGGGATCGCCACGCTACATGTCGCCCGAGCAGGTGGTGGGACGTAACCTCAGTGCGCGTTCGGATATTTTTTCGCTGGGCGTGGTGCTGTACGAAGCGCTCACCGGCATGGCGCCGTTTGAATCCGACACGATCAGTTCGATCATGTACCAGACCGTGCACGTGGCGCCGCAGCCGCCGTCCAGCATCAATTCGAAGCTGGACCCCGAGCTCGACGCCATCGTTGCCAAGGCATTGGAGAAGTCGCCCGAAAATCGCTTTGAATCGATGAAGGCGTTTTCGCGCAGGTTGCGCGAAGTGATTCGTGCGCGCGCCGGCGGAACGGCGATGAGCCTGGCGCAACTCAGCACCTCGCCGGGAATGCCCGCGCAGTCCACTACCACCGCGCCGCCGTCAGCAGCCGCTACCACGCAGCCCCTGGCGGTACAGGATCTCGACGGCACTCGCCTCATTGCCGCGATGAGTTCCGGCGCGGAAAGCACCGCACCCCGGCCTGCGGTATCAACACCCGCCGCAACTTCACCGCCACAAGCGCGAACCACGCTCCCGCCACGCAGCGTCCCGCCCCCCGCACAGCCCGCACAGGCACGTGGTGAAGACCGGGAAGGCCGCGAACGGTGGCCGGTCACTGTTTCGAACCAGTTCGATTCGACGACGGCGACGTTGCGCCTGGCCGAAATGACCGGCCAGACTGCTGAGCTGCAGGAATTCATTAGCGCCTCGCGGCAGATGCCGGCGCTGGTGGAGGCGGCAGAAGCCAACGCCGCCAATGCGCCGGCAGGCGCAGCCACGCGCAAGATCAAGGCCATCACACTGACGATGGATGCGCTGCCTGAGGATATGCACCGCAAAATTCCCATGCCGCCGCTATTGCTGCTGGGCGGGCTGGGATCGACGGTACTGGCGTTGCTGGTGGCGCTGGTGCTGACGTTCTAGATTTGCCTGTCAGGCCTTGAACACCACGGCGCCATTGACGAGGGTGTGCGTCACGCGGCCCTGCAGTTCGCGTCGCAGATAGGGCGTGTTCTTACCCTGGCTGCGCAAGGTCTGCGCCGTCACCGCCCAGAAAGCTGCTGGATCAAAAATACAGATATCGGCGGGCGCGCCGGGCATGAGCCGGCCGGTGTGAATACCGGTCGCGCGCTGCAGGAGTTCGGCAGGAGCGGAGGTAATTTTTCGCAATGCATTTGGCATGGATACGCCGGCATGCCCTGCCCATTTCAATGTCAGCGGCAGCAACAACTCCAACCCGGTGGCGCCTGGTTCGGCTTCGCCGAAAGGAACATTCTTGGCGTCGTCATCCACCGGCGTGTGATCGGAACAGATCGCATCAATGGTACCGTCGATCACGCCGCGCGATAGCGCATCGCGGTCGGTCGGACTGCGCAACGGTGGTGCGAAGCGGAACTGGGAATCGAAGTGCCCGATATCGCGATCGGTGAGCAGCAGGTGATGGATGCCCACGTCGCACGTAAGCGGCAGGCCCTCCGCCTTTGCCGCGCGCACCAGGTCCACGCCCGGCCGGCTCGACAGGCGCGCGAGGTGAACGCGTGCGCCGGTGTCGCGCATCAACGTGATGATGGTGGCGATGGCGACCGTTTCAGCACTGACCGGAATGCCCGCCAGGCCCAGCCGGGATGCAACTTCACCATCGTGCGCAATCCCGCCGCGCGCAAGGTGCGCGTCTTCGGGACGCAGCCATACAGCGTAATCGTAAGTGGCCGCATATTGCATGGCGCGGAACAGCACGACCGTATCGACGATGCGCTGGTCGCAATTGGTAAATCCCACACAACCCGCTTCGGTGAGCTCGACCATTTCGGCCAGCTTCCCGCCGTGCAGTCCCACCGTCAGCGCGCCCAGCGGATAGACGCGCGCCTGGTTGAGCGCGACGGCGCGGCGCTTCAGCATTTCCACCAGGCCCGGTTCATCGAGCACCGGATCGGTATCGGGCGGGGCGACCAGTGCGGTGACACCACCCGCGACGGCGGCCAGCATTTCACTCTCCAGCGTGGCCTTGTGTTCCAGGCCGGGTTCGCGCAGGCGGGCACACAGGTCGACCAGTCCTGCACATACCACCTTGCCGCTGGCGTCGATAATTTTTTCGGCTTTCCAGTCGGCCGGCGCGGCACCGATCGCCGCGATATTTCCGCCGGCGATGAACACGGACTGCACCGCATCCACGTTGCCGGCGCCGTCAATGAGTCGACCGTTGTTGATTTCAATTTTCATGCATTGCTCACCTGGGCTCACTGTGCTCATGCTCCGGTCACGGTCGCCATCACCGCCATCCGCACGGCGATGCCGAAAGTCACCTGCGGCAATATCACGCTCTGCCGGCCATCGGCGATAGGCGAATCGATTTCCACGCCGCGGTTCATCGGGCCCGGGTGCATCACGATCGCGTCCGGCTTGGCACGCGCGAGTTTGTCGGAGGTTAGGCCATAACTCTTGAAAAACTCATGCGCCGACGGCAGCAGGGCGCCGTTCATGCGCTCGTTCTGCAGCCGCAACATGATCACCACGTCGCAACCTTCCAGGCCGCGATGCATGTCGTGAAACACAGAAACGCCCATGCGCTCCACATCGGTGGGAATCAGCGTCTTCGGACCGATCACGCGAACGTCGGGACAACCCAGCGTGGTCAGCGCGTGAATGCCCGAGCGTGCAACCCGCGAATGCAGCACATCGCCGACGATGGCGACACTCAGGTTGTGAAAGGATTTCTTGTAGTGGCGGATGGTGTACATGTCCAGCAAGCCCTGCGTGGGATGCGCATGGCGTCCGTCACCCGCGTTGATGACGGCGATGCCGGGCTTGACGTGTTTTGCGATCAGGTGCGCGGCACCCGATTCGGCGTGGCGCACCACGAACATGTCCGCATTCATGGCGGCCAGGTTGTCGATGGTGTCGAGCAGCGACTCGCCCTTGCTGGTGGAAGACGCGTTGATGTTCAGGTTGATCACATCCGCGGACAAACGCTTGGCGGCGATCTCGAAAGTGGTGCGGGTGCGCGTGGAATTTTCGAAGAAAAGATTGAAGACCGACTTGCCGCGCAGCAGCGGCACTTTCTTGACCTCGCGATCGCCGATGCTGACGAACTGGTCGGCGGTTTCAAGGATGCTCTCGATCATGCCGCGCGGCAGGCCTTCGGTAGTGAGCAGGTGTTTCAGCTTGCCGTCAGGAGAAATCTGCGGATCGTGGGTCATGGCCTGCTTCATCGGGATGCTGCCTGGGAATGTTTTTCCTGCAACGTGAAGCGCAGGTGATCCTGTTCGTTGGCGAGGACCAGTTCCTGCCCCGCGTCCAGGGACATGGTCGCGCCGATGTAGTCGGCCGCAAACGGCAGTTCGCGCCGGCCGCGATCCACCAGCACCGCGAGCTTCACGCTGGCGGGACGGCCGAAGTCGAACAGTTCATTCAACGCCGCACGCAACGTGCGGCCGCTGTTGAGCACGTCATCGACCAGCACGATATCGCGCCCGTTTACGTCGAACGGCATCTCGGTGGCTTTTTTCTGCGGGTGCAGGCCAATGCGGCTGAAATCGTCGCGATGCAAGGTCACCGCGAGCTTGCCGATCGGCAGGCTCATTCCAAGGCTCGCATGCAGGCGCTCGGCCACCCACACGCCTCCCGTATGTATACCCACGAGCACCGTTTCTGCGGGCAACGTGCCGATCTGTGCAGCGAGTGCCACGACCAGCGGTTCAGCATCAAGCTGCATGTCGGCGTGCCTCATCGAGATAATTTTGCAGGATGACCTGGGCGGCGACGGCGTCGATATGCGCCTTCTGTGCCAGGCCGCGGATGCCGCGTTCGTTGAGTATGCCTTCGGCTTCGGCGGAGCTCAGGAACTCATTTACGTACTCAACCGGCAGGCGAAAATTTTCCTGCAGGCGGTTGCCGAATTTGTGGGCGAGGTTGGCGATTTCATGCGGGCGGCCGTCTTCGTGCGCGGGCTCGCCGATGACAAATCGGGCCGGTTTCCATTCGGCCACCAGTGCGCCCACTGCAGTGAGGCGATCGCGGTTGGACTCCACATGCAATGTCGTCAGCGGCTGCGCTTGCGAAGTCACCGTATTGCCGATGGCCACACCAATGCGCTTTTCGCCGAAATCAAAACCCATCACCGTTTCCTCAGGCATGGCCGGCCACGTCGGAAAGGTTGCCGTAGTTGAGGCCAAGCAACGCCATGGCGGCACCCAGGCGCTCTTCGGCCGGCAGGTCAAAAATCATGCGTGGCCGCGCGGGCACGGTGAGCCAGCCGTTGCGGCTGATTTCGTCTTCAAGCTGTCCCGGTGCCCAGCCGGCATAGCCGAGGGTCACCATCATCCGGTGCGGACCCTTGCCCTCGGCAATCGCCTCCAGGATATCTTTCGACGTCGTAAGTCCCGTGTCAGCGTCGATCCTCAGTGTTGAGCTCCAATCGTCCAGCGGCTGGTGCAGCACAAAGCCGCGATCGACCAGCACCGGGCCGCCGAAGTGAACATTCTCCAGGATCAAGGCCTCGTCCTTCAGCGGAATGGCGACCTGCTCGAACAGGTTGCCCAGTGTCACGTCGATCGGTTTATTCACCACGAGACCTATCGCACCCTTGTCGGAGTGTTCGCAAATCAGCGTGAGGGTGCGGGAAAAATACGGGTCGGCCATGCCGGGCATGGCGATCAGGAAATGATTGGTAAGATTGATGCTATCCATTCACGCTCGGATTGTACCTGTTGGCGCGCGTTCTGTCCCTATCCCCTCCTGACCATGTCCCTGAAAAAGCAAAAACCCCCCATCGAATCTTCCCTGTTCTGGTTTCGCCGTGACCTGCGATCCACCGACAACACCGGGCTTTATCTGGCGCTCACGTCAGGGCACCCGGTGCATTGTGTTTTTGTATTCGATACCGAAATCCTCGATGCCCTGCCGTCGAAGCAGGATCGTCGTGTTCAATTCATCCGTGAAAGTCTCATTGAGTTGAAAGGCGCATTGCGGAAAATGGGTGGGGACCTGATCGTGCGGCACGGGCGCGCGGACCAGATTATCCCCGCACTTGCCGCGACATTGAAAGCAACCCGGGTATTCGCAAATGAAGACTACGAGCCTGCCGCCGTGGCGCGGGACGCGCGTGTCGAACAGTCGTTGTCGGAGCTGGGTGCGACATTCCGCACCTGCAAGGACACGGTTATTTTCGATAAACTCGAACTGCAAAAAGGTGCAGGCGGGCCGTTCACCGTTTTCACGTACTTTCGGCGGACATGGATGAATGTGGTTTCCGAAACGCATTTGCAGGCATGGCCCATCAGCAGATACGCATCGAGCCTGGCGACGCCTTTGCCCGATGCCGACGAAGACGTTCCGTCACTCGAGTCGATGGGCTTTGAGCAAACCAATCTGAGGCAGCTGGGTATTGAGCCCGGCGAACGCGGCGCGAAAAAACTGCTGGCGGATTTCCTTGATCGC
Source organism: Betaproteobacteria bacterium (assembly GCA_040006575.1). Taxonomy (GTDB): domain Bacteria; phylum Pseudomonadota; class Gammaproteobacteria; order Burkholderiales; family Usitatibacteraceae; genus UKL13-2. Next base: position 24,158 of record JBDTWS010000015.1, on the reverse strand, counting down.
ATCGACGACTACAACGTCACACGCAATTACCCGGCCGTGCGCGGCGTTTCGTATCTGTCGGTGCACAATCGTTTCGGCACCATTTCCATCCGCCAGCTTGCCTCCGCGGCCTATGCCGAAACACTGCGCCGGAAAAATCTCGGTGCCGAAGCCTGGCTGACGGAGCTGGTGTGGCGGGAATTCTATTTCCATGTCCTGTACAACTTTCCGCGCGTGGTGGATTCGACGTTTCATCCGGCCTTCAATGCCATCCAGTGGGAAAACGACGAGGGCAAATTCGCGGCCTGGTGCGAGGCGCGCACCGGATTTCCCATTATCGACGCGGCCATGCGGCAACTTAACCAGACCGGCTACATGCACAATCGGTTGCGCATGGTGGTCGGCAGTTTCCTGACCAAGGATTTGCTGATCGACTATCGTTGGGGAGAAAGTTATTTCGCCGAAAAACTCAACGATTTCGACATGGCCGCCAACAACGGTGGATGGCAATGGGCTGCTTCGACGGGCTGTGATCCCCAGCCGTACTTCCGGGTCTTTAATCCGGTGAAACAGTCGCTTCAATACGATCCGGACGCACGGTTCATCCGCCGCTATGTACCCGAGCTGGCCGCCGTACCGGACAAATACATCCACTCACCGTGGCTGATGCCGCCGCAGGAAGAGCTGGCCTGTGGCGTCAAGATTGGCCGCGACTATCCTGCACCGCTGGTGGACCACGCGCTGCAGCGTCTCAAGGCCATGGCGATATATCGCGCGGCGCGTGGCGGTGGTGCGGATCCCGAGGCAGAAAAAGCGGAGAGGGAGGAAAAGCCGGATGAGGAGAACGCGGGTGAACTCCGCGACGAGGATGAGAATGCGTTCACCTCCTGACGCGGCCGCGTTATGGAAATTCGCAGAGGCCGAACAATAAACACCAGCATTGGTGCGCCTCTCCCGGCAAAAATGCTCGCCAAGCCGCGCCAATGCTGGTGTTTCGCCATCCATTTTCGCGATTTACAGCAACTTTATCCCATCCAGTTGCTGCGCACACACCGCACGCGTGATCTCGACGAGATCGGCAGTGAACGGCCGGCCCTTTTGCGCGCGCGGAACGATGGCATGCAGTTCGCTCCACAGTCCGCGCGGCCCGACCGGCTTGGCCAGCACGTAGTCGTGATCCACATAATTCTTCACCCCCCAGTTCGGCAGCGCGGCGATACCGCGGCGGCTCGCCACCAGTTGCAGGATGGCGATGGTCAGCTCCGCCGTGCGTCGTTCGTAGCCGATGCCGGCGGGTGACAGCACTTGGCGTATCAGGTCGATGCGGTTCTCGGGAACGGGATAGGTAATCAGCGTTTCGCCTTCGAAATCGGCCGCCACCAGGCGGCGCTTGTTGCGCAGCCGGTGTTCATTCGACAGCACAGCGAGAATTTCAAACCGGAACAGCGGCGTGACGTGATACGGGCGCTTGGCGGCGGGAATCGAGCCGATGACGAGATCGGCTTTTCCGTCACCGATCAACGACAGCGGATCGCTATGGAATCCGGCGACGAGATCAATTTCCACTTCCGGCCAGCGGCGCCGGAATTCATCCATCACCGGCATCAGCCAGTCGAAGCAGGTGTGGCATTCGAGTGCGATGCGCAGTTCGCCACCGCCGATATCGCCCTTCAGCCGCAGCAGGTCGCGCTCTGCATCATTGACGTGAACCAGCACGTCGCGGGCCAGCGCCAGGATGCGCTCACCGGCCTGCGTGAAGCGCAGGCCTTGCTGCGTGCGGTCGAACAGCGTGATGCCGTAGTGGGCCTCGAGCGCTCGAATCTGGTGCGATAGCGCGGACTGCGTGAGGTACACGCGCTCAGCCGCCGCGGCCAGTTTGCCTGAATCGGCAACCGCGATCATCGAACGCAGGTGGCGAATCTCGATCATGCACAGCCCTTGATATGAATGAAATTCACGTTTCGGTGAAAAATAGTCGGTTGATTCATTGTAGCCCGGATCGCACACTGCGGCTCCCATCCAACCCGCATGACAGTCAAGGAGCCCCCATGGCACGCACCCACACCCTCGGATTTCCGCGCATTGGCGAACGCCGTGAATTGAAGTTCGCCCTCGAATCATTCTGGCGCGGTGAAGCCGACGCGAACTATGTCACTGCGCAGGGCCGGGAATTGCGCCTGCGCCACTGGACGCTGCAACGCACCGCCGGACTGGACATGGTGACGGCGGGCGACTTTGCCTTCTATGACCAGATGCTGAACCAGTGCGTGCTGTTGGGCGCACTGCCCGCGCGTTTCGGTTTCGACGCGAACACGCTGACGCTTGCGCAGTATTCCGAGCTCGCCCGCGGCAACAAAACACAGCACGCCATGGAAATGACCAAATGGTTCGATACCAACTACCACTACCTGGTGCCTGAACTGGCGCCGGATACACGCTTCGACGGTGGGGTAGCGTGGCTGCTGGAGGATGTGCGTGAAGCCATTGCCACCGGCGCAAACGTCAAACCGGTGTTGGTCGGCCCGGTTACCTATCTCTGGCTGTCGAAATCGCACGTGCCCGGATTCGACCGGCTCACCTTGCTGCCCGCGTTGCAGGAAGCATACCGGCGCATCCTGGGCGAGCTAGCGGATCTTGGTGTGGAGTGGGTGCAGCTCGATGAGCCGGCGTTGTGCATGGACTTGCCCGACGCGTGGCGCGCGGCGTACCCACCGGCCTATCGCGAAATGGGTGAATGCGGCGTCAAGTTGTTGCTGGCCACGTATTTCGATGACGCGAGCGACAACGCCGCGATGGTGGCAACGTTGCCGGTGCACGGCTTTCACATCGACCTGGTGCGCGCGCCGCGGCAAGTGGATACGTGGCTGCGCCATCTGCCGCCTGAAGCCATCCTGTCGGTGGGCATCATCGATGGCCGCAATATCTGGCGCACCGATCTCAGGCGTGCGCTTGATGTGCTGCGGCCACTGCACGCGCGACTGGGTGAACGGCTGTGGCTGGCGCCGTCATGTTCGCTCCTTCATGTACCGGTCACGCTGGCGCACGAACGCTTGCTCGATCCGGAAATCCGCAACTGGCTCGCGTTCGCAACTGAAAAGCTGGACGAACTTCGCATCCTTGCACGTGCGCTGAATGAAGGTGAAACAGCCGTGGCGATGGAGCTGGTGGCATGTGACCAGGCAATTGCCGCGCGCCGCGCCTCGCACCGCGTCACCAATGACCTGGTACAGCAACGCGTCGCTGCGGTGACTGGGCGCATGACGCATCGCGACAGTCCCTTCGCCCGCCGCATCGACGTGCAGCGCCGCAAGTTAGATCTTCCCGCCTTTCCGACGACGACCATCGGCTCCTTCCCGCAGACCCCCGCCATCCGCCAGACCCGCGCCGCGCACAAACGCGGCGAACTGGGCGAGATGGACTACCTGCAGCGCATCCGCGCCGAAATCGCGCTGGCGGTCGAACGCCAGGAGAGTATCGGCCTCGACGTGCTGGTGCACGGCGAGGCAGAACGCAACGACATGGTTGAATATTTCGGCGAACGTCTTTGGGGCTATGTGTTCACTGAAAACGGCTGGGTGCAAAGCTACGGTTCGCGCTGCGTAAAACCGCCGGTGATATACGGCGACGTGTTTCGTCCCGAGCCGATGACGGTCGAGACCACGCGTTATGCGCAGTCGCTCACCGAAAAACCGATGAAGGGAATGCTGACCGGGCCGGTGACGATGCTGCAATGGTCCTTCGTGCGCGATGACCAGCCACGTGACGTGACGGGCATGCAACTGGCGCTCGCCATTCGTGAAGAGGTCGCTGATCTCGAGAAAGCCGGCATTGGCATCATCCAGATCGACGAGCCCGCGTTCCGCGAGGGACTGCCGCTAAAGCGCCGCGACTGGGCGGGCTATCTCGCCTGGGCCGTTCGCGCCTTCAAGCTGTCGGCCTCGGTTGCGTCCGACGCAACGCAAATCCACACGCACATGTGCTATTCGGAATTCAACGACATCCTCGACTCGATCGCCGCACTCGACGCCGACGTGATCACCATCGAAACCTCACGTTCGAACATGGAACTGCTGGGCGGTTTTGCGGAATTCGACTATCCAAACGAGATCGGGCCGGGTGTGTACGACATCCATTCTCCGCGCGTCGCGAATGTGGACGAGATGGTGCGGCTGCTGGATCGCGCCGTCGCAGTCATCGCGCCGGAGCGGTTGTGGGTGAATCCGGATTGCGGGTTGAAGACGCGTGGCTGGCCTGAGACCGAGGCGGCGTTGAGGAACATGGTTGAGGCGGCGCGGCGGATGCGGGAGAAAGTCGCGGTGGAGGTTCATAAGGCGGCCTGACGCGAGCTGACAACGAAAGCGAAGAGCGCCATTGCCGGGGAATCAGGTTTTCCCTGTCCCACCTCAATGCCGTTCTTCGCAGTTCTGTTACTCTCCTGCGAACAGTCAGGAACGCATGCCCACATGCAGTCCACCATCGTTCAAGGAGCGCCAATGATCACCCCATCCGTGCAAACCCTGCGAATCGTCCGACTCGCCTGCCGTTTTTTCCTGCCTTTCCTCTTGTCGGTGACAGTGCTGGCGCCCGCATTGGCCCATGCCGACGATTACCCGAACAAGCCCATCAAACTCATCATCCCCTACCCACCCGGCGGCGCAACCGACGTGATCGGGCGCATCGTCGCGCTGAAAATGTCGGAGGCACTGGGCCAGCAACTCATCGTCGACAACCGCGCGGGTGCTACCGGCTCGATCGGTGCCGCCGCCGTTGCGACAGCGCCTGCGGACGGCTACACACTGCTGCTGGGTGCGCTCACCAGCCATTCGATCAACGCTGCGCTGCAACCCAATCTCTCGTTCGACCTGGCCAAGGATTTCGTACCGGTCGGCGTGGTGGGACAGGTGCCTCTGGTGTTTGTGGTGAATCCGAAACTGCCGGTGAAAACGCTCAAGGAATTGATGGCCTACACCAAGGCCAATCCGGGCGTGTCGTTCGCTTCTTCCGGCAACGGTTCACCCCAGCATATGGCCGGTGAATTGTTCAAATCGATGACCGGCCTCGACTTGCTGCACGTTCCCTATAAAGGCAGCGGCCCCGCGATGAATGATCTCATCGGCGGACAAGTGCAGACCATGATTGAAACGATGCCCGCCTCGTTGCAGCACATCAGGGCCGGCAGCCTGCGTGCACTGGCGATTGCGATGCCGGCGCGCTCGGCCAATCTTCCCGATGTACCCACCGCCGCCGAAGCGGGCCTGCCCGATTTCATCGTGACCTCGATGTTCGGCGTGCTGGCACCGGCCAAGACGCCACCCGCCATCGTCGCCAAGCTGACCGCCACGCTGGAAAAAGTGTTGGCTCTTCCCGACACGCAGATGCGCATGGAAGCGCAGGGCGTGATCACCGGCTACCTGAATCCGGCCGACAGCACCAAACGCATCAAGGCCGAGATGGACAAATGGACGCGAGTGGCCAGAGAAGCAAAGATCAAACTCGAATAGGCGGCGCATGACCAGCCACACTGGAAAGGGACTGCCGACAGGCTTGAAAAAAGGCCTCACCTCCTACGGCGACAGTGAGTTCTCGCTGTTCCTGCGCAAGGCCTTCATCAAGGCGATGGGCTTCACCGACGATGCGCTGGACCGGCCCATCATCGGCATCACCAACACCTACAGCGATTTCAATCCCTGCCATGGCAATGTGCCGCAGATCATCGAGGCGGTGAAGCGCGGTGTGATGCAGGAAGGCGGCATGCCGTTTGTGTTCCCGACGATTTCGATCGGTGAATCGTTTGCGTATCCGACCAGCATGTATCTGCGCAACCTGATGGCGCTGGATACCGAAGAGATGATGCGCGCGCAGCCGGTCGATGCGGTCGTGCTGATCGGCGGTTGCGATAAAACCATTCCGGCGCAGCTGATGGCGGCCGCCTCGGCCGACGTTCCTTCCATCATCATTCCCACCGGCCCGATGCTGACGGGAGAGCACAAGGGCGAACGCCTGGGCGCCTGCACCGATTGCCGCCGTTTCTGGGGCAAATACCGCGCCGGTGAAATCGACCAGGGCGAGATCGAGGAAGTGAATGCAAAACTGGCACCCACCACCGGCACCTGCATGGTGATGGGCACGGCCAGCACGATTGCGTGCATGGTCGAGGCCTGCGGCATGAGCCTGCCGGGTGCGGCGGCGATCCCGGCGGTGTATGCCGAGCGTTTCCGGCATGCGGAGACGAGTGGTCGACGCGTGGTAGCGCTGGCGAGAACACCGTTGCTGCCGCGTGAAATCCTCACGCCGGAAGCGGTGACCAATGCGCTCATCGTGCTGCATGCCATCGGCGGCTCCACCAATGCGTTGATTCATTTCACTGCTGTGGCAGCGAGGCTGGGCATCCAGGTCGACCTCGCGAAATTCGACCGGCTGGGCCGCAATGTGCCGGTGCTGGTGGACTTGAAGCCGAGCGGCGCGCACTACATGGAGCATCTCTACGAAGACGGCGGCTTGATGGCGGTGCTGCACGAATTGAAGCCGCACCTGCATCTTGACTGCATGACCATCAGCGGCCGCACGCTGGGTGAGGAGATTGACTCGGCGGTGCGACCACAGAAACGAAAAGTCATCCGCCTTGCGACTGAACCGATTTTTGCGAGCGGCGGTCTTGCCGTGCTGACCGGAAATCTCGCGCCGCGAGGTGCGCTCATCAAGCACGCATCGGCGACTCCATCGTTACTGAAGCATCGCGGCCGCGCCGTCGTATTCGATGGGCTCGAAGACCTGGCGAACCGCATCGACAGTGACGATCTCGACGTCAACGCCGACGATGTGCTGGTGCTGAAAAACATCGGTCCGAAAGGCGCGCCCGGCATGCCGGAAGCAGGCTATATTCCGATCCCGAAAAAATTGGCAAAGGCCGGCGTAAAGGACATGGTGCGCATGTCGGACGCGCGCATGAGCGGCACGGCATTCGGCACCATCGTGCTGCACATCACGCCCGAAGCCGCCGAGCGCGGCCCGCTGGCGGCCGTGCGCAATGGCGACATGATCAACCTCGACGTGTCCACGCGCACGCTCACGTTGGAAATCAGCGAAGCTGAGATGGCACAGCGCTTGAGTGAATGGACGCCACCGCCGATGCTGGCCGCCATGCCGGATCACGGTTACCGCAAGCTGTACCAGACCACTGTGACGCAGGCCGACATCGGTTGTGATTTTGATTTCATGCTGCCGCCGATGACGATGACCGCGCCAATATTGCGGACGTGAGCGCCATAGCAGAAACCGCAGGGGAATTTTTGTAGCAACTTCGCGAAGCGCACCCTCTCAGAAGGGATGTGGCTAATGGGGATCGCGAATGAAAATGTGCAGAGCCCAGGAGGGCTATCTTGCCTGGAGAACAGAACATGTCCCGTTCCCGAACTATTTCCACCGCCCTCATCGTGGGTGGCGGCACCATGGGTGCGGATGTCGCCATGGTGCTCGCACGCGGCGGTTGCAGGACGATCGTCCTCGAACCCGTCGATGCGCGCCGCGCGCTTTTGCCGAAATACTTTGAGGCGGGCATGCGTGACCTGGGGTACGCGAATCGTACCCACCAACTGTCTGCGAGTGCATCGCTGGACGATGTGCCATGGACCGAGGTCGACCTGGTCGTCGAATGCATCCCCGAGCGGCTCGATATCAAGCAGGTGCTGTTCGCCGAACTGGAAAAACGTGTGCGGCCGGACGCGCTGCTCACCAGCAACAGTTCCAGTTTTCCCATCAGCGATATCGCCAACGCCTTGACGACCGCGTCTCGCATGCTTGGCCTGCATTTCTTCATGCCTGCGCATCTTGTGCCGCTGGTGGAAGTCATCCTGGGGAAATCCAGCGAGCCTGCGCATGCCGACACCTTGTTCGCGTTCATGCGTGATAGCGGCATGGTGCCGGTGTTGGTGAAAAAAGACCTGCCCGGTTTCCTGGCCAATCGCCTGCAGCATGCGCTGGCGCGCGAGGCTTTTGCCATGATCGACGCCGGCGTGGCGACAGCCGAAGACGTGGACAATGCCGTGCGCTTCGGCTTCGGCTTTCGATTCCTGGCCGCGGGGCCGGTGATGCAGCGTGATCATGCAGGAATCGATGTGCATACGGCTGCGGCGGCAACGATGTATCCCTCGCTGGCTGCAAATACCATGCCGTCATCGATATTGCGAGACAAAGTAGCTGCCGGGAAACTGGGCATGAAAACCGGCGAGGGTTTTTATCGCTGGACGGAAGAATCCATCGCCCGGGAACGGGCGCGCTACGACAGGGTTTTGCGTGAAGGCCTCAAGCTAATCGCAAACGAATTGCCGGACATTCGCGCGGATTAATGTTTTCCGGTAAACGCGCGACGCTGCGGTTGGTGGGTCTGGGCGTTGCCACGCTCGCTGCCGGGTATTGAGGGGCAGCGAGCGCATTGGATTCCTGCCCTGCGCGTGCCTGGCGAACCTCCTTATCCCTGCGGCCTCGCAGGCCATAAATGCCCTGAGAGCCGCGCCAGCGCTTGAGTTACATTTTTTGCGTCTGCGCCGTGCAAGGAGAAGTGCCACCCACCTGCCGCCCCAATTTTTACCGCTTTTTTACGCGCCGACACCGAAACTATAGACGGCCTCAACACGGCGCTGCGTAACCTTTCCGGACGATTCAATATTTCCGGAGTGGTCATGGATTTCATTTTGATAAGTGTGATTTTTCTGTTGGGTGCGGCGAGTGCGTTGATGCTGGCAGGCTGTGCGCGCTTGAAGGAAAAGAAATGAACGGCATCCTGGTGGCCGGTGGACTGGTGGCGATTGCGCTGCTCATTTATTTGCTGGTGGCGCTGCTCAATCCGGAGGATTTTTCATGATCCCGTCCGGAGGTTTTTTCATGATGCCGCCGGCGTATTGGCTGTTGCTGGCCGCGTTCTTGGCCATCGTCATCGCGCTGGCGAAGCCGGTGGGCTTATGGCTGGCCGGATTGCTGGATGGCTCGGGGCGCATCGTGCATGCCGGCAAGAAAATGGAGAACGCGGTGCTGCGCCTGATCGGCTCGAACGCCGATGAGGAAATGAACTGGCTCGACTATGCACGCGCGGTGCTGATGTTCAGCGTCGCCGGTGTGCTGGTCACGTATGCGCTGCAGCGGCTGCAGGTGTGGCTGCCATTCAATCCGCAGCACATGGGCAATGTGTCCGCCGATTCCGCGTTCAACACGGCGGTGAGCTTTGTCACCAACACCAACTGGCAGGGCTACGGTGGCGAATCGACCATGAGCTATTTCACGCAGATGGCAGCGCTGGCCGTGCATAATTTTGCATCGGCCGCCACCGGCATCGCGGTGGCGTTTGCGCTGATTCGCGGTTTTGCGCGCCACTCGACGGCGACCATCGGTAATTTCTGGACGGACCTGTATCGCATCACGCTGTACCTGTTGCTGCCGCTGTCGCTGGTGTTCGCGCTGGTGCTGGTCAGCCAGGGCGTGATCCAGAATCTGTCGCCTTATGTGGAGGCGACCACGCTGGAAGTGAATAAATACGATGTGCCCAAAAACGGTCCTGATGGCGAAGTGCTGAAGGACGAAAAAGGCAATGCACTGACCGAACCGGCCGAAACCAAAACGCAAGTGATCGCCATGGGTCCGGTCGCCTCGCAGGAAGCGATCAAGATGCTGGGCACCAACGGTGGCGGATTTTTCAACGCGAATTCCGCGCACCCGTTTGAGAATCCCACACCGCTTACGAATTTCCTGCAGATGATTGCCATCTTCCTGATCCCGGCCGGACTCTGCTATGCCTTCGGTCGTGTGGCCGGTGATGCGCGCCAGGGTTGGGCGGTGTTGGCTGCGATGACAGTGATCTTCGTTGCGTTCGCGGCGATCACCATGTCGGCGGAACAAACGGCCAGCCCGCTGCTGGCGAAAGCCGGCGCGGATGTCTCGGCAGGCAATCTGGAAGGCAAGGAAATGCGTTTCGGTGTGGCGGCGTCTGCGCTGTTTGCCACTATCACCACGGCCGCCTCCTGCGGCGCAGTCAACACCATGCACGATTCGCTCACCCCCATCGGTGGTTTCGTCACGCTCATGCTGATGCAGTTGGGTGAGGTGGTGTTTGGCGGCGTCGGCTCGGGGCTGTATGGCATGCTGGTGTTCGCGGTGATGGCGGTGTTCCTCGCCGGTCTCATGATCGGCCGCACACCCGAATACCTGGGCAAGAAAATCGAAAGCTATGAAATCAAGATGGTGTCGCTGGCCATCCTGGTGACGCCACTGCTGGTGCTGGCCGGCACCGCGATCTCCGTGCTGGCGGCCGATGGCCGCGCCGGCATTCTCAACCCGGGCACGCATGGATTTTCGGAAATACTTTATGCGTTTTCGTCGGCGGCCAATAACAACGGCAGCGCCTTCGCCGGCATCTCGGCCAACACGCCGTACTACAACATCGCACTGGCGATCACGATGTGGTTCGGCCGCTTCGCGATCATCGTGCCGGTGCTGGCGCTGGCTGGATCGCTGGCCGCCAAGAAACGCATTCCCGTCTCCAGCGGCACCATGCCCACGCATGGCCCCCTGTTTGTCACGCTGCTGGTCGGCACGGTGGTGCTGGTAGGCGCATTGACTTATGTGCCGGCGTTGGCGCTGGGCCCGATCGTCGAGCATCTGCAAATGCTCGCCACCAAATGAGGTCATGAACATGAATACCAAAACACTATCCCTGCTCGATCCCGCCCTGCTTACGCCTGCCATTGCAGACGCGTTCCGTAAACTGGCGCCGGCGACACAGATGAAAAATCCGGTGATGTTTGTGGTCTACATCGGCAGTATTTTTACCACGGCGCTGTTCTTTCACGCGCTCAATGGCCACGGTGAAGCGCCGGCCGGTTTCATCCTGGCCATTTCGTTGTGGCTGTGGTTTACCGTCCTCTTCGCCAACTTTGCGGAAGCCCTGGCCGAGGGCCGCAGCAAAGCGCAGGCGGCTTCACTTCGTGGCTTGCGCAAGGCTGTGTGGGCAAAACGGATGTCGCAGCCGGTGCGCGGTTCGGCGCTCTATACCGTGCCCTCGGAGGAATTGAAGAAGGGCAATGTCGTGCTGATCGAAGCGGGCGACACCGTGCCCGCCGACGGCATCGTGCTGCAGGGCGCCGCTTCCGTGGACGAGAGCGCCATCACCGGTGAATCCGCGCCGGTGATTCGCGAAGCCGGTGGCGATTTCTCCAGCGTGACGGGCGGTACGCGGGTGTTGTCGGACTGGCTGATCGTCGAAGTCGCCGTCAATCCCGGTGAGACGTTCCTTGATCGCATGATCGCGATGGTGGAAGGTGCGAAGCGCGGCAAGACACCCAATGAAATCGCGCTGACGATCTTGCTGGTGGCGCTGACGATCGTGTTCCTGCTGGCGACGGTGACGCTGCTGCCGTTCTCGCAGTTCGCGGTTGACGCCGCCAAGGCCGGCAGTGTGGTCACGGTGACGGTATTAATTGCGTTGCTGGTGTGCCTTATTCCCACCACCATCGGCGGCTTGCTCTCGGCCATCGGCGTGGCAGGCATGAGCCGCATGATGCAGGCCAATGTGATCGCGACCTCTGGTCGCGCGGTGGAGGCGGCGGGCGACGTCGATGTGTTGCTGCTCGACAAGACCGGCACCATCACCTTCGGCAATCGGCAGGCGTCCGCGTTTTATGCGGCGCCCGGTGTGAGTGAGCAGGGTCTGGCGGAAGCCGCGCACCTCGCTTCACTGGCCGATGAAACCCCGGAGGGAAAAAGCATCGTCGCGCTGGCGCAGCAGAAATACGGCATCGCCGCCGGCGAAGGCGCACAGCAGAATGCGATCTTCGTACCGTTCACCGCGCAGACGCGCATGAGCGGCGTGGACCTGGGCTCGCGCATCGTCCGCAAGGGTGCGGCCGATGCACTGCGGCTGCATGTCGAGCATGCGGAAATGCGTTTTCCGGATGAGGTCGCACGCAAGGTGGATGATGTCGCGCGCCGCGGCTCCACGCCGCTGGTGGTCGCGGAGAATGGCCGTGTGCTGGGTGTGATCGAGCTGAAGGATGTGGTCAAGCCTGAAATCCGCGAGCGCTTCGCCGAATTGCGCCGCATGGGGATCAAGACGGTGATGATCACGGGCGACAACAAGTTAACCGCTGCGGCCATCGCAGCCGAAGCGGGCGTCGATGATTTTCTCGCCGAGGCCACGCCGGAAATGAAGTTGGCGTTGATCCGCGAATACCAGGCGCAGGGCCGGCTGGTGGCCATGACGGGCGACGGCACCAACGACGCGCCGGCATTGGCGCAGGCCGATGTGGCGGTGGCCATGAATAGCGGGACACAGGCCGCCAAAGAGGCCGGCAATATGGTCGACCTCGATTCCAATCCCACCAAACTTATTGAAGTGGTGGAGACCGGCAAGCAGATGCTGATGACGCGCGGTGCGCTGACGACGTTTTCAATCGCCAACGATATCGCCAAGTATTTCGCCATCATCCCGGCGGCGTTCGCGGCAACTTATCCGCAACTGGGCGCATTGAACGTGATGGGTCTCGCGACGCCGAATTCAGCGATTCTGTCGGCGGTGATTTTCAACGCGCTCATCATCATCGCGCTGATTCCGCTTGCGCTGAAGGGGGTGAAGTATCGCGCCATGGGGGCCGCATTGTTGTTGCGCCGCAATCTTCTCGTGTACGGGCTCGGCGGCATCATCGTGCCCTTTATCGGCATCAAATTGATTGACCTGGTGCTGGTCGCAGCCCATTGGGCCTAAGGCTATAGAAAAGGAAATGAACATGTCCAAGCAATTAAAACCGGCCGTGCTGATGCTGTTGTTGTTCACCGTCATCACCGGCCTGATGTATCCGCTGCTCACCACCGGTATTGCGCAACTTCTTTTTTCGAGTGAAGCACGCGGTAGTCTTATCGAGCACAACGGTAAGGTGGTGGGCTCGGCATTGATCGGCCAGCAATTTACCGAGGCGAAATATTTCTGGGGGCGTTTGTCTGCGACCGGCACCTACGCCTATAACGCGGCGGCTTCCGGCGGCTCTAACGTCGGGCCGTTGAATCCCGCGCTGGCCGATAGCGCGAAGGCGCGTATCGATGCGCTTGCGAAAGCAGACCAGGAAGCCGGTTTGAAAAATGATCGCGCTGTGCCCGTGGACCTCGTCACGGCGTCCGGCAGCGGGCTCGATCCCCACATCAGTGTGGCATCGGCGGAATTCCAGGCGGCGCGTGTAGCCAAAGCGCGTGGGCTGACGGAGTCGAAAGTGCGTGATCTCATCACGGCCCACACCGAAGGCAAATGGCTGGGCCTGTTCGGGGACGCGCGCGTAAACGTGCTAAAACTGAATCTCTCCCTGGACGCCGTGAAAACGCCATCGTGAACGAACAGGTCAGGCCGGATCCCGACCGGCTGCTCGCCGAAATCAAGGCAGACGAAAATCGCCAGCGGCGTGGCCGCCTCAAGGTTTTTGTCGGCGCCAATGCGGGCGTGGGCAAGACCTACGCGATGCTCGCCTCCGCGCGCGCAGCGAAACGCGAAGGCATGGATGTCGTCATCGGTATTGTCGAGACGCATGGCCGCAAGGAAACTGCCGCGCTGGTGGAGGGAATCGAATCGCTGCCGCTCACCGATGTCGGGGCGGGCGCAGGCAGGACCAATGTAAAGGCAAAGGAATTTGATCTCGATGGCGCGCTGAAGCGTCATCCCGCGCTGCTGCTGGTCGATGAACTGGCGCACAGCAATGTGCCCGGCTCGCGCCATGCCAAGCGCTGGCAGGATGTGGAAGAGTTGTTGCAGGCCGGTGTGGACGTTCACACCACACTGAATATCCAGCATCTTGAAAGTCTCAACGATGTGGTCGGCGGCATCACCGGCGTGCGCGTGCGGGAAACCATTCCCGATCGCGTATTCGACCAGGCCGATGCGATTTCGCTGGGGGATTTGCCGCCGGAGGAATTGCTGAAGCGTCTCGCCGACGGCAAGGTGTATTTGCCGGAGCAGGCGGAACGCGCCAGCCGGAATTTTTTTCGCAAGGGCAACCTGATCGCCTTGCGCGAGCTGGCGCTGCGCCGGACTGCTGATCACGTCGACGCCGATGTTCGCGATTATCGCGAAGCGAAAGCCATCGAAAGGGTATGGGCGACGCGCGATGCGCTGCTGGCCTGCGTGAGTCCGCGCGAAGGCGGCGAACGCGTATTGCGTGCGACCGCGCGGCTGGCCGAGAGCCTGGCGGCGCCCTGGCATGCGGTGTATGTGGAAACGCCGCGCCTGCAGCGCCTGCCCGAGCACGAACGCACGCGTATCCTGGGAGTGCTGAAGCTGGCACAGGACCTGGGCGCGCGCACGGCCACCATTGCGGGCGAAAACATCGATGCAGCGCTGGTGAATTACGCGCGGGAAAATAATCTCAACAAGGTCGTGCTGGGCCGCGAGGTGCGTTCTGCCGTGAGCTGGCCCTGGCAGACGACGTTGGCGGACCGCGTATTGCGCACCGCGCCGGAACTCGATGTGATGCAGATTGCCCGCGGCGAAAAACCGGTGCGTGCACGTCATGCGCAGGTGTCGGTAGAAGACCCGCAGGCAAACGGAAGCGGCAAGCCCCGTACATTGCGCTATCTCGCCGCACTGGCGGGCTGCGTCGCCACCACGCTGCTGGCGACCGCGCTGCTGCCGTATTTCGACCTGGCCAATATCGTGATGTTGTTCCTGCTCAATGTCGTGCTGGTTTCGGCGCGATTCGGCCGCGGGCCGGCGATGTTCTCGGCGGTGCTGGCGGTCGCGTCGTTCGATTTCTTCTTTGTGCCGCCGCGATTTTCCTTTGAAGTGTCGGACCTGCAATACCTGCTGACTTTCGGCATCATGATGGCGGTTGCGTTGATCACGGCGCAATTGACCGCAGGTCTTCGCTACCAGGCGCGGGTGGCCGGCCATCGCGAAACGCGTGCTCGTGCGCTGTTTGAAATGGCGCGTGAATTGTCCGGCGCATTGACACATGAGCAAGTGGTGGAGATCAGTGACGCCCATATTGAAGAGACATTCCGCGCCAAGGTCGCCGTGATTTTGCTGGGCATGGATGAGCGGCTGGCGTTTCCGGTGGCTGGCAGCGCAGGCAAGCCGGCGCGGCTCGACGAAGCCACGGTGCAGTGGGTATTCGATCGTGCGCAGCCCGCCGGCCTCGGTACCGACACCCTGGCAGGCAGCAATATTCTCTATCTGCCGCTGATTGCGCCGATGCGCACGCGCGGCGTACTGGCGGTGGAAACGGAAAATCCGCGTTGGCTGCGCGTGCCGGAGCAGCGCCGTCAGCTCGAAACGTTTGCCTCACTCATTGCCATTGCGCTGGAACGGGTGCATTACGTTGAAGTGGCGCGTGAAGCGATTCTGAAAATGGAATCGGAGCGGCTGCGCAACAGCGTGCTGGCAGCACTTTCCCACGACCTGCGTACGCCGCTCACCGCGTTGATCGGCATGGCCGAAGCGCTGACGCGTTCCGAGCCGCACCTGCAGGCGATGCAACACGAGTGGGCCGAATCGATCCTCGGCGAAACAAAACGCCTTTCGCAATTGGTCGACAATCTGCTCGACATGGCGCGGCTGGAAGCGGGCGACGTCAAACTCAATGCGGAATGGCAGCCGATCGAGGAAGTGGTCGGCAGCGCCTTGCGCGCCAGTGGCGCGGCATTGCAGAATCACACGGTGAAAACCAACCTGCCTGGTGACCTGCCGCTGGTGCGTATCGATGCCGTGCTGGTCGAGCGTTTGCTGTGCAACCTGCTGGAGAACGCGGCCAAGTATTCTCCCGTCCATTCGAATATCACTATCGCCGCCACGGCGGTGAAGGATTCACTGGAGCTGTCCGTCGCGGATGACGGCCCGGGATTTCCGCCGGCCTTTGCCGTACGGCTGTTCGATAAATTCACGCGCGCCAGCGCCGAATCGGTGGTGCCCGGTGTGGGATTGGGGCTGGCCATCTGCCGCGCGGTCGCCGAGGCGCACGGCGGCAGCATGCGGGCGGAAAACCTGCATCCGCATGGCGCTCGTTTTGTGTTGAGCCTGCCGCTGCAGGCCGCGCCGGTGATCGATGCCCATGCGGGAGAACTTGCATGAGTCCCCGTCAGGTGGTGCTGGTGGAAGACGAGCCGCACATCCGGCGCTTCGTGCGCGCCGCCCTCGAGGAGGAACACTGCGCGGTGTTTGAAGCCGATACGGCTGCGAAAGGATTGACCGAGGCCGGCACGCGCAAGCCCGACCTGGTGATCGTTGACCTGGGGCTGCCGGACCGCGATGGACTGGAATTGATTCGCGACCTGCGCGGCTGGAGCGATGTGCCGGTCATTGTGCTGTCGGCGCGCTCGGCGGAGAGCGACAAGATCGCCGCGCTCGACATGGGCGCGGACGACTATCTCACCAAGCCGTTCGGCGTCGGCGAATTGCTGGCGCGGGTGCGCGCCGCATTCCGCCGTTCGGCGCGCGGGAGCGATGCCGGCGAAAGTACACTGCGCTTCGGCGAAGTGGAAATCGACCTGGCAAAACGCGTGGTGCGCCGTGCGGGCGCCGACGTGCATCTCACGCCGATCGAATATCGCCTGCTCGCGCACATGTGCGCCAATGCGGGGAAGGTGGTTACACACCGGCAGATATTGCGAGACGTGTGGGGCCCTTCGCACATCGAGCACACCCACTATCCGCGTATTTTCATGCAGCACCTGCGGCAGAAACTGGAGTGCGATCCTGCCCGGCCGGTGTTTCTGTTAACCGAAACCGGGGTCGGCTATCGGCTCTTGCTGGCTTGAGATTGGCAAGTGCTAGTGGATCGCGCCGGCCACTTTTTCCGCAGCTTTTGGCGCCGGTAATGAACCGGTGTAGAAGGGTTCGCAAGTCGTTTTCTGGTTGACCAACGTGCGCGCCTTGTCGATCAATTTCAGGATCGGGCCGACGGGAATCAGGAGGCTGGTTTTGTCAGGCACCGGCTTGTTGAACGGCCCGCTGATTTTCTGCCGCACTTTTTCACAGCCCTGTTCATCGACCAGCGCAATCACGACATCCTGGTATTCGTTATGGACAAAATCGAGACCGCCCTTCAGTGCCAGGCGGTTTTCCGGCGTGGACAGCGCCACATCTTTTGCATAGGCAACGCCCTTTTCCACTTTCCACGTGGACAGCACGGTGCGGATCGGCGTGGTGCCCGAAGGCGGCTGCGCCAGCGTGGTGAATTCATAACCCTTGGTGGCCACCAGTCCCACGGGTCCGGCGATGAGCAAAGCGCCCAGGTCGACCAGGTTGAAATCCTGGCTCGAAGCGAATTTGGGCAGTTCCTTGTCGAGGTCCATACCGTGCAGCGTGAGGCCGTTCCCGGACAAGGTCATTTCGCCGGTGGCGCTTGAACGCAGGTCGTCCCGTGTGCGGCCGCGCATGGTGAGCGTGGTCGAAAAATCCATCAGTCCGCTGACGGCACGGCCCGATTTCTTCGGCTTGAAATATTGTTCGACATGAAATTTAGCGAGCTTGTACTGCACTTCCAGCGTCGGCACTTCACCCGAACGATCCATGTGCACCGTGCCGGTACCTTGGCCGCCATAAGCCTGCATGGTCAGCGGCTTGAAATCGAATACGCCATCAGTCGCGGCTACCGTGAACTTGAGATCGGATGCGGACTTCGTCTTGTTGTGAATTTCCTTGCAACTGAAATCGCCATTGACCGACAGGCGCTTCAACAGCGGCGCACCGCCGGGATGCTTCATGTCGTGCAACACCCCTTCACAGGGGGAGGATTCAATTTCGCTGCCGGTTTTTTTATCGGCATAGACAAACGTCATGTCAGCGAAAGTCACCTTGGGCAAGTCGACAGGCTTGGTGCCGCCGGGCGGTGGCGGCCGGAAATAGTTATAGACGCCATCCTTGTCGCGCTCAATGTAAATGCGCGCGCCCTTGGTAATGATGGCGCCATAGCGAATCTCGCCACGCAGCAGCGGCAGGAGGTGAAAATTAAGTTGTACCTCTTTAAGGAACGTGAGTTCGGTGTCGCGATTGCGGATATGCACGTTCTCGGCGTCGATGTGTGCACCGCCGAAGATGCCAACTTTCATCGGCCCGTCGATCATGACCTGCATGCGAAATGCGTCGGAGGCGGCCTGTTCCACGCGCGGTTTCAACGTATTGCCGTCAACGAGCACGGCAACCGCAATGGCGGCCAGCACGAATAATCCCACCAGCGTAGCGGCGACGTAGAGGAGGATGCGCAAGGGTTTGGACGGTGGGCTCATGAGTCGACGATTACATCATCGCAATAGCGGCAAGCCTGTCAGGAAAATACGCAAAAGCGCGTCGGCGACGTAGGAGAAATGCGAACGCGCTGGCGCGGCTGCGACTGGAAACTGTCGACATTTCTCCTCGATAAGAATGACAAAGTCTTTACAGGACGGGGCTCCTCGGCTGTTTTCAATCGGGGAGCCGCGCCGGTGCTAGAGTTTGGTCTGGAAAACTCAGGGTTTCCCAACCCCCGGCGCTTTGTCAATGAGCCAATGAAATACCACGCCGGACAAAAGCGCGCCTGCAAGTTGTGCCGTCACGAACATAGCCGCATCGCCGCCGCGTATGCCTGAGAACGTGTCGGTCAGCGTGCGCGCAACAGTGACGGCCGGATTGGCAAATGACGTTGATGCCGTAAACCAGTAGGCTGCGGTGATGTAGCAGGCGACGCTCGCGGCGACCGTGGTGGCCGTCGACTTGCGTAGCGAGAGGATCACGCCCAGCAAGCCGAACGTTGCGATGAATTCGCTGAACCACTGCGCGCCGCCGTTGCGCGGGTGTTGCGATGACTGGATCACCGGCAGCGCGAACATCAGGTGCGCGATAAATACGCCCGCTGTGGCGCCCGCAAACTGCGCTGCGATGTAGCAGCCGGCACAGAGGCGCGATATGCGGCCGGCGAGTGATTCGACAAGGGTAACGACCGGATTGAAATGGGCGCCGGAAACCGGCGCGAACACGCTGATCAGCGCAAACAGCGCCGCGCCCGTGGCAATCGAATTGGCCAACAGCGCGATGGCGGTGTTGCCTGCTGCGAGCCGCTCGCCCATGATGCCGGATCCCACCACGGCGGCCAGCAACAAGGTCGTGCCCAGCGCCTCCGCCACCAGCCGCCGCGACAGGGAGCAAGTTGCAGTCACGATGTGTGAATGCGCGTCAGTTCCTGCGAAAGCGCCAGCCGCTCCAGCTTCTCCACCGGCAGGTTTGCCAGCAGTTCGATGCGCCGCCGGATAGCGTGAAATACCTGCTCAAAAGCATGCCGCTTTTCCGCGACGCCGCCTTCCACGCTTGATGGATCCGGAAAGCCCCAGTGCGCGGTGGCCGGATGTCCTGGCCAAACGGGGCATGCTTCACCTGCCGCGTTATCGCAGACGGTGATGATGATGTCCATAGTCGGGGCATCGGGCACGGCGAATTCATCCCACGATTTGCTACGGACGCCTTCGCCCCGATAGCCGATGGCCTCAATCATCTCAATGGCAATCGGGTTCACCCGCCCGCTGGGCGCGCTGCCTGCACTAAAGGCGCGGAAGCGCGGACTGCCCATGACATTCAGCAGCGCCTCCGCCATCACAGAACGTGCAGAGTTGTGTGTACACAGGAACAGCACGTTGAATGATCGTTCAGCCATTGCAGCATGCTTTCGTGGCTGCTTTCCCGTCAATCGCCGTTTCGGGAATGGCCGGGCAACAGCTGGTGGCGCAACCGGCGCCCTCGACGGCTTTCGCGCCTTCAGCACTTTCCGCACCCGCGCTGCCCTGGTGGCTGTTCTCGCCATAGAACGGGATGGTGTCGAGCGAGCGGAAGCTTTCCCAGGCGATGCCGGTCGGGTCTTCCACCCAGTATTTATCGGATCGCGCATAGCAGCAATTGGCGCCTTTCTCGGCAGCGATCGCGGTATCGGCCGACTGCAGGCGGGCGTGGATTTCTTCAAGCTCATCGGCCGATTCAGCCTGGAAGCCCAGGTGGTTTACGCCTTTTGCACCGTCTCCACCATCGCGCTCGGAGATGGCAAAGTTGATGCGCGGGTCGTCCAGCATCCATTTGGCGTAATCGTGTTTCAGCACAGTCGGCTGACTGCCGAACAGGGCGGAATAAAAGCGTGTGCTTTGTGCAAGGTCCTTGACCGCAACGTGTACGTGAAAGCGTTTCATGTCTTGCTCCGTTTGGAAATTGAAGGAAACTTCTTTTGCACGGTGACGGGCGTGCATGCCGCTATAGACGGTGAGCAGGAACTGCCGGCACAGCAGTTCTCGCTGAGGTAGCCGATGACGCCATTCATGGTGTTGAAATCGGCGGAATAGATAATCGAGCGACCGCTCGGTGTGGCGATGGTCAGGCCGGCATGGGTCAGTTCCTTGAGATGAAATGACAGCGTGGCATTGGCGAGGCCCAGCGTTTCGGCGATAGTGCCGACCGGCAATCCAGCCGGCCCGGTTTCCACGAGCAGCCTGAAAATGGACAGGCGGGTTTCCTGCGCAAGTGCCGCCAGGGCGGCAATCATATTTTTGGTTTCCATATTTCTAGTATTATGGAAATGACGTTTCCGTGTCAAGCGACTTGTAAGAAAAAATTCCTGACATTGACTGATAAAGTGCTGTCTAGCCAGGCGCATCCGTGCGTTAGCCATTCGCGTAACTTGCGTACCTTGCGAACCATCCCCCATCGGCCGTGCCACCTTCTCCCGAGATGAGACCTTGATGAAACTGATCGCCGCGTTCTTTGCTTTGCTTGCGTTGACCCTGAACGGAGCTCACGCCCAGAAACCCCTTGAATTCGGCGTCGGCCTGTTCCAGCCCGACAAGGAAAAGAACGACGCGACCTATAAGCCGCTAGCCGATTACCTCTCGAAAAAACTGGGCCGCGAAGTGCGGCTGCGCACGGTCGATACCTGGGAAGGCCTGGCCAAGTCGCTGGCCTCGGGTGAGACCGATCTTTCACTGATGGGCCCGTGGGGCTATGTGCTGGCCAATCACCAGGCGGGTGCTGAAGTCGTGTCCACCATCCTGTACGACGGCAAGCCGGAATATTTCGCCATCATGGTCACCAGCCCGAAAAGCGGCATCAACAAACTGGAAGACCTGAAGGGCAAGACATTTGCTTTCGGCGACAAGGGCTCGACGTCGGGCTACCTGATTCCCTCGCATGAATTTTTCAAACGCGGCATCGAGCCGGAGAAATTTTTCTCGAAGGTGATCAACACCAAGCACCAGGCCATTGAAACGCAAATCACGCGCGGCGAGCTCGATGCGGGTGCGGACTACAACCGCAATCGCGATGCGATGATTGAACAGGGCCTGATCAAGGCGGTGGACAGCAAGATCATCTGGACTTCCGCACCGTTGCCCAATGATGCGTTTGCCGTCTCCGCCGAACTGGCCAGGGACAAGGCATTCACCGCAAAGCTGGCGAAAGCGCTCGAGGACATGGGCGCGGAACTGAAAACCAATCCGGCATTGCTGCCCAATCACTACACCGGCTTCGTCTCCAAGACCAACAGCTACTACGCGCCCATCAAGGACGCGGCACTGGCGATGGGCTGGCTGGCGCCGGTGAAGAAGTAATTCGCCGGAAACTGGGTAATGCAGCCTGATCTTTCGACAGCGGCGCCGTCCGCCGCAATCGCGAAAGGGAATGGCGCTGAATCGCGCCTGCGTGCGGCGGTTTTTTCAAGCCGCCGCTCGACCTGGCTGATGGCGGCATATGCGATCCTCGTCATGGCCTGCGTCGCCAGCCTTATTCGCGCCGATGATTTTTCATTCGGCAGGCGGCCGTGGCACAACCTGATGACCACGGCGGGTGAGCTTTCACATCCCAGTTTTCTCAATGTCTGGTTTGGCGATCCGCAGCTCGAATACAAGGCTGATGATGGTCGCGTACTGCGTGTGGAAGACCAGCGCGTAGTCGAGGCGAAATTCCTCATGGGCCTCGGTACGGCAATCTGGACGACGCTGAAAATCGCCACGCTGGGTTCGCTGCTGGCGGCCGTACTTGGTGCGCCTTTAGGTTATTTTTCGGCGAAAAACATGCACGCGCCCCTGCCGGTCGCGTGGCTGGCGCGGCGCATTCTCGATATCTGCCGCTCGATTCATTCACTGGTGTTCGGCCTGTTGCTGGTGGGCATCATCGGACTGGGACCGATGGCCGGCATCCTCGCGATCGCGCTGCATTCGACGGGTACGTGGGGCAAGCTGTATGCGGAAAGCATCGAAACGCTGGACCTGCGGCCGCTCGAAGCGGTGCGCGCCACCGGCGCCTCCCCGTGGCAGGTGTGGATGTTTGCAGTATGGCCGGCGCTGCTGCCCAATTTTATTTCCAACCATCTCTATATCTGGGAATACAACATCCGCGATTCGACCGTGCTGGGGCTGATCGGCGCCGGGGGATTGGGCTTGCTGGTGTCGGAAGCGGTGTCGCTGTTCCAGTGGGGGCGGCTGGCTACGTTGTTGATCGCCATCGTGCTGATGGTGGTTGCGTTCGATGCGCTGTCGCGAAAAATCCGCGCGTCGGTTCTTTAGTTGTTAACCGCGTCACGGGCAGTTTGATTGCCGGGGGATGCGAAAAAAATGCGAAAAGAACGCGATATTGTACTTCGCGTACCCAAGGAGTAGGCTATGAGCCAGTTGGCTGAGCCAGTCTCTACGCGCCATTATTGGGGCGGCTTTAGCCCCCTTTATGACGCGATGGAGACCCTAATGGAATTTCGCCTGACTTACAGCGGCTTGATGATGGGGAACGGTAACGGAGATCACAAGCACGGGATTCGCCGCAAGTTTCACCAACAACTAAAAAGGCTTTGGCAGATTTATCCTCACCTGAAATCGCGCCACGATGCCATTTACAGGGAGTTGTATGGCGAAAGGCCCTTTGCCCAAGTTTTGGGCGAGAATTTTTCGCGCAACGGCTTCAACTTTGTTCCGTTGGTTAACAACTTTCACGCACCCTCCGGCATTCTGCCGGTGGTATCAGTTGATGTACTTTTCCTTCGTAGCGGCAGGCCGGGGCATATATTTAAGTCCGCCGATATAGATGCTCGTCTGAAGACTTTATTTGATGCGCTACAGATGCCGCAAAGCGGGCAAGAGATAGGGAACAATGCACCAGCCGAAGACGAAAAGCCGTTTTACGTCCTGCTTCAAGATGATAGATACATCGGCAATGTGTCCGTAAATACGGACACCCTGTTGCAGCCAACCTATGAAGCCGGTGTAGCCGGTCACGACAACACCCATGACACCCGTTTGATTATTGCGGTCAAGATTCAGAGTTATGACCACGGCGTGTTTTTGCCCTAAAGCCTACGGAAAATAATGTTTGATCGCCACAATAGCCGCGTAAGTAATGAGCGCACCAGCAACGCTAAGGCCGACTACCCCTATTGGCTTCTTGTACCAGGGGTCGTCAGTTGCGCTGTCGTCGTTTTGTCTTTCTTCGGGTTGATTTAGAATTTTGTTACCCACCGCCTTCAACTCTTTGATGTCGGCTTTAACGTCAAGAAACTGTTTGTTTCCTAGATACGTATTGCCGCTGACGTTGGCGCGGCCAACAACGCCACGGACGCGAATTACTCCCGACTCCTTCGTTGGTTTTTCTTCTTCCATGACTACTCTTTCGGCTGCTTCGGAGTAGGTGGGACAATGACCTCTACAGCCTTCTCAAATGCTTTGCCAGTCTTATCGGCCTCAACCTCCTCCGCAGTCGCAAGAAATCTCTTGGACTGTTCGGGGTTGTCAGGTGGTGGGTTTGGTTTTCGCGGCACGTTTCCTCCTATTACGATGCGGCTCCTCAGCGAGAAGCCGTTTTATACGACAACCGCTTGCCGACTACACCCGCAAGGATACGTTCGGCGCGCTGGTCGTCGTTTACTCCCAATGCAACACGGTTGGAATAACGGAAGTCAAACTCGTTCAGGTAGCGATTAAGGTGATGGTGAGCGCAATGCTGATAAACACCCTTCATGCCGCGTTTAAACACGCTGAAGAAGCCTTCAATGGTGTTGGTGTGGACGGTAGGGTTATCAATGCGCACGTACTCTTTAGCGCCATGCTCGACAGTCTCATGGGCGCGGAAATGTTCGGCCATCTGAAAGTAGTGATGGGCTTCATCGGTCAGGATGCGAGCGTTAGGCGAAATGTTAGCTTTCAGAATTGGCAAGAGGGTTGAAACC
>JBDTWS010000014.1:0-37994 GCA_040006575.1 Betaproteobacteria bacterium | reverse complement strand
AAGAAGCTTTTTATTTTTTTTGTAGCTGCAATTATTTTTCCAGGACTATCCATGAACTCTCATTTTTCTCTCTCTAAAATTGCCGCCGTGCTGGCAGCTACCTGCATCGCGTCGCTGGCATTTGCCGCTGCCGAGCCCGCCGCGAAATCGACGCCACCCAAGGCCAAGGTTGATACAACCGCCGCCAGTGAAGACAAGGTCATCAGGCTGAAGCCCAGGCAGCCGCTGCCAAAAGTCGTGAAGCAAGTCACCATCATCGACCTGGAACCAGGAGACAAGAAAAGCGAAACGGTGGGGAAGGACCATGCGGTACTGGTGCACTACACCGGCTGGCTGTATGACCCGTCGCAGCCTGACGGCAAAGGCACGTTGTTCGACACGTCAGTGAAGCGCGCAGCACCGTTTGGATTTTTCATCGGTGCAGGCAAGGTCATCAAGGGTTGGGATCTCGGTCTCATCGGCATGAAAGTCAAAGGCAAGCGCACGCTGATCATCCCGCCTTCGCTGGCATATGGTGATCACGAACGGCCGCGCATCCCGGCCAATTCCACGCTGATCTTTGACGTGGAAATTTTTGACATCGTCGGCAAGCGCGAGAATCCGGCCGCGAACCCGACCGCCGCGGCGCCCATCGTGCCGCCGCCTGTGCCGACCCTTGCCATGCTGGGCGCGAAAGACCCGCTGCCGCTCGCGCCGATGCAGATTACCGCGATCGACCAGGCCGTCGGTGAAGGCGCCGCCGCTGAATTCGGAAATGACGTGCTGGTCCACTATACCGGCTGGCTTTACGATGTCGCGCTACCCGAAGGCAAGGGCAAGAAATTCGACAGCTCACGCGATCGCGACCAGTTGTTCCGCTTCCCGCTGGGTGGCGGCCGCGTGATCAAGGGCTGGGATTACGGCGTCGCCGGCATGAAGGTGAAAGGCAAGCGCACGCTAATTATCCCGGCTGAATTCGGCTATGGCGCGCGCGGCGCGGGTGGCGGCCTCATCCCGCCCGGCGCGACGCTGATATTCGATGTGGAACTGGTGGAACTGCCCAAGCCGGTGGTACGGGAAGCACCAAAGTCACTGGTCACACCGCCTCCAGCGACGCCGGCTGAGACGCCGCCACCCGCAACGAAATAACAATGGGTGAAGGAAAGCGCCCGTAACGTGGCGCTTGAATTCGCTGTGTTTCCATGCGAGAGTAATTGCATGACCGGTTTGAAACTCTGGCTGTATTCAATCGCACTAGTGGCACTGGGCGCACTGGCCGGAGATTCCCTGTTCAACTGGATCTCTGTCATCAGCGCCGTGTCTGTCGGTGTCTTCTTCTACACCATCATGATTCGCCCGCGCGGCATTGAGGCGTATCCGATGGACAAGTCAAAGACATTGGTTCCGCCGATGCAAGGCGGCGGTTAGGCAAGCAGTGCAGGTAAACCCGCTTCGGCGGGTTTTTTATTGCCTGCCCATCGTCGAAAACCTACCCGCGCGGGTGGGATCGCACACGTATCCGCCGGCACGCACGCAACCGCGCTTTTTGCCGTGCTATCTTGCCGCCTTCAATTTCATTGATGGCAATTCATGCGCGCGTTCTCCGCTTCACGTCCG
Source organism: Betaproteobacteria bacterium (assembly GCA_040006575.1). GTDB lineage: Bacteria > Pseudomonadota > Gammaproteobacteria > Burkholderiales > Usitatibacteraceae > UKL13-2. The sequence goes on along the minus strand of JBDTWS010000014.1, from coordinate 36,398 downwards.
GCCACTCTGCTTGGCACGCTAATAACGATGTTCATGGCGCTGCCGCCAGCGCCGGCATGGTGCGAGACGACAACGGCGCCCGCACCGGTTACATCCTCAACAGCGGTGAAGCCCATCCCGATCGAAGACTTCGTCCGCAACCCCGAGTTCGAGGATGTCTCGCTCTCACCCGACGGCAAGCGCATGGCGGTGATTGCGCGGCACAAGAACCGCGCCAATCTCGGCATCGTTGATCTCGAAACCCACAAGATGACGTGGATTACCAATCTCGAAACGTACGATGTGTATTCGTACGAATGGATCGGCAGCGATCGCATTTTCATGCAGGTGGTCGATAACCTCGACGACGCCACCGGCAACATCTACCTGCGTGGCAGCTTCGCCATCAACACCGACGGCACCGGCATGCGCGAAATCAGCGGCATGCGCGTGCTGCGTGAATCGGTCGAGAAGCCGGGTACGGTCATCGTGCTGGGACCCGGGCGCACCCGCGCACCCGAGGTGTATCGCATGGACACGCGTACCGGCCAACGTGACCTGCTGACTTTCGACAATCCCGGCGATGTTGTCGGCTGGGTGACGGATCGCAAAGACGAGGTGCGCATCGCGATTGCACGCGACAAGAACACCATGCGCATCTTTCATCGCGAGAACCAGAAATCGCCGTGGGTGAAGCTGGAGGAATTCGACAGCCGGCAATACAGCATCGAGCCACTGGCATTCGATCACGACAATCGTACGCTGTACGTGCGCTCGAACAAGGACCGTTCCAAGTCCGCGCTGTTCCGCTATGACTTCGAGAAAAAAGCACTGGGTGAACTGGTATCCGAAAGCGAAGGCAACCTTTTCGATGTGGGCGGCCTGCGATTCGACGCGGCCCGGCAGAAACTGGTCGGCATCAACACCGGCAGCGGCTCGCAGAATCGTTCGATGTCCGGCGTGAAATGGATCGACCCGGATTGGGCGCGCACGCAGAAGTTGGTCGACGACGCATTGCCCAATCGCGTCAACCAGCTCACCTGGGGCAGCAAGACGCCGAACCGGGTGCTGGTGAATTCGTGGTCCGACACCTATCCGGGCGGATATTTCCTGCTCGACACCAGCACCAACAAGATGGAGCGTATCGCCGAACGGCGCGGCTGGCTGGACGCAGAACGCATGTCGCCCACGCGCATCACCGCCTATACCGCGCGCGACGGCTTGCGTATTCCCGCCATGCTCACGCTGCCGAAATCGGCCGGCGGCGAGAAGGCGAAAAACCTGCCGCTGGTGGTCAACATCCACGGCGGCCCGCATGCACCGGGCGCACGCTGGGGCTTCGATGAGACCGCACAATTCCTGGCCTCGCGCGGCTATGCCGTGCTGCAGCCGGCATTTCGCGGCACCACCGGTTATGGAAAATCGTTTCTTGAAGCCGGCTACCGCCAATGGGGATTGGCCATGCAGGACGACATCACCGATGGCGTCGCCTGGGCCGTCAAACAGGGTTACGCCGACCCGAAACGCGTGTGCCTGATGGGTGCAAGCTATGGCGGTTACGCGGCGCTGTACGGTCTCATCAAGGAACAGGGCATGTTCCGCTGCGGCATCGCGGCGGTGGCGGTCACGGATCTCGACTTGATGTTCACGGTGTCGTGGTCCGACACCTTTCATTCCGACAATGCACAGGCGCAAATAAAGGAAATCATCGGTGACCCCAAGAATGACGCCGACCGTTTCCGCAAGGTCTCACCGCTCTACAACGCCGACAAGATTTCGGCGCCCGTGCTGCTGGCTTTCGGCTCAGACGACGTGCGCGTGCCGGTGATTCACGGCCAGAAATTCAAGGCGGCGCTGGATGAATTCAACAAGCCTTATGAGTGGGTGGTGTACACCGCGGAAGGACATGGATTCAACAAGCGGGAAAACAGGATTGATTATTTCAAGCGGATCGAAAAATTTTTGGAGAAGAACCTGGGCGTGACTCCTTAGCACATTGAATGGCTCATAGGTGCCGCAAAAAAAGCGGCACGAAGACGCAGGATTAAGACACAGCGCGGAGAAGCGCCCGCCCCGTCGTCCATGCTATCTTTCCCGAATGACCTCTCCCCGCACTTTCGCCGCACTGATCATCGGCGATGAAATCCTCTCCGGCAAACGCCAGGACAAGCACCTGGCCAAAGTCATCGAACTGTTGTCCACGCGCGGGCTGAACCTGGCGTACGCACATTACCTCGGTGATGAGCCGGATCGAATCGTAGCCGCACTGAAACAGACTTTCGCCACCGATCACATCGTCTTCAGCTTCGGCGGCATCGGCGCCACGCCGGACGATTACACGCGCCAATGCGCCGCTGCCGCGCTGGGTGTGGCGCTGCATCATCATCCCGACGCGGTTGCGGCGATGCAGGCCAAGCCGGATTTCGAACTTACACCCAACCGTTTGAAGATGGCCGAATTCCCGGTGGGCTCCACCATCATTCCCAATCCCTACAACCAGATCGCGGCATTCTCATTTGGCGATCATCATTTCCTGCCCGGCTTTCCCGAGATGGCGTGGCCGATGATGCAGTGGGTGCTGGAAAACAAATATTCGGCGTTGTTCAACCAGGTGCCGTTCGCCGAGGAAATCATCGTCATCCACGAAGCCGGCGAGAGCCATCTCATCGATGCGATGAATCGCATCGTCAGCGGTTTTCCGACGACAAAATTGTCCAGCCTGCCGCAGCACCTGCCGTCGGGGCGCATTATCGAGCTGTCGATTCGCGGCGATCCGCAAGCCGTGCCGGTGGCAATGCAGCAAATGAAAACCGATGTTCACAATCTGGGTTTTCGCTTTGACGTAAAGTAATACCGCTTCAAGTTCGGCACGCTGGTCGGCACACTCAGCCGATAGCAATCGCAATTGCAATTGCAAACGCATCACACAAAAAATACAGTCAAAAACTTTACCGGGGAATCATCATGAGTCTATTGGACAGCGTCATCGGCAGTCTTTCGAATAACCAGCAAGGCAGCAGTCCTTTGCTGCAGATGGCGATGCAGATGCTTTCGCATCGCGGCGATGGGACTGGCGGCGGACTGGGTGGATTGATGGATGCGTTCCAGAATGCGGGCATGGGAGACCAGCTGAAATCGTGGATCGGCACCGGCTCCAACATGCCCATCTCCGCCGACCAGCTCAACAACGTGCTTGGCTCGGACAAGATTCGCGATATCGCCAACCAGCTGGGCATGTCGCACGGCGAAGTGTCCGGTGGACTTGCCGACATGCTGCCGCAACTGATCGACAAGCTGAGTCCGAATGGCCAGCTGCCGGACAGTCACAACATGCTGCAGGATGCGCTGGCGGGGTTCCTAAAACGCTGAGACCGGCCAGGCAGCCCGGCTTTTGCCGCCGGCTGTTCCAACGTTGTTGCGCGCGATGCGCTAGCGGCTGTGCGGCACCAGGCGCACCAGGCGGTCACCACTGGCATCGCTTTCGTCCTTGGCTGCATCGCTGGGCTTGTGGCCCGTGGCACCTGGTTTTTGGTTGGTGCCGGTGCGCATGGCAACGCCCACCGCCAGAATGTCTATCACCAGCAGATAGAGCACGCGACTCACCATGGGCACCTGTGTGGCCACGTCTTCAGCATGGTCGAGACCGATGGTGACTGTTGCCCGCTTGGCCAGCGGCGATTGGTTGGCGGTGATGGCGATGACGGTCACGCCGCGCGCCAATGCCGCTTCTACAGCGACATTCAATTCCGCTATGCGCCCGGTGCTGGACACCACGACCACCACATCGTCTTTCGTGAGTACATTTGCGACCATGAGTTGCAAGCGCGGTTCGGTGTGTGCACTGGTCGGCAGGCCGAAGCGCAGGAATTTGTATTGGGCGTCTTCGGCCACGATGCCATAGTTGCCGACGGCGAAAAATTCGATACGCTTGGCTTTTAGCAAAGCCTCGATTGCTTGATCGATGGTGTTGCGGTTTAACTGGTCGCGCATCTGCAGGATGGCGCTGGCGGTATTGCCCAGCACCTTGTCTCCCAACTCAAGCGTGGAATCGTCGTTCGTGACCTGGGTATGCGTGACGGGGATGGTTCCTGTGAGGCTCGAGGCCAGTTTCAGTTTGAAATCGGACACGCCTTCGCAACCCAGCGTACGGCAGAATCGAACGACCGTAGGCTGGCTGACATCGGACGCGCGCGCGATTTCTAGGATCGGGTCATTGAGGATGGAACGCGGGCGTTGCAGCACCAGGTTAGCCACGCGGCGTTCCTTGGGCGACATGTCGCCCATGCTCTGCCGGATGCGGTCGAGGATTGAGGAGCCGTTGCTACGCTTGCGCAGTTGCTGGTCAAGGATGGCGGCCACACCGACGAAGGTGGCATTTTCCGCGGTGATGACATAGGTCGGAATATGCGCGACGTACGACGTGAATCGCCCTTTCGCTTCGAAGCGCTCGCGGAAAGGCGAGGCATCGAAATATTTCCCCAATCTCGGCACAATTGCGCCGCCTACGTAAATGCCGCCGAAGGCGCCCAGGGTGACGGCGAGATTGGCCGCCACGCTTCCCAGGATGCCGCAGAACACGTCAAGCGCCTGCCGGCATTCCGCTTCCTGTCCCTTAAGTCCGCGCGCGGTGATGGCGGTCGCTGCAAGCGGCTCCGCGTTCTTGCCGGCGATGTGATTCAGCGCGCGATAAATCAGCTCAAGTCCGCTGCCTGACAACAGGCGCTCGGCGGAGACGTGCGGATACTGTTTCCACGCATATTCAAGAATTTCGATCTCGCGTTTATCGGCCGGCGAAAAACTCACGTGGCCGCCCTCGGAGCCAAGCGAAATCCACCCATCGTCCGCCGGTATCAGGCCGGAAACGCCGAGGCCGGTACCCGCGCCCAAAAGACCGAGGACACTGCGCGGACGTGCCGCGCCCGCGCCAATTTGTCTGCGCTGATCCTCGCCCAAATGCGGCACGCCAACCGCGAGTGCAGTGAAATCGTTGACGACCAGCAACGTATCGAGACCGCATTCGGCGCGCGTTTGCTCGATGGAAAATTGCCAGTGATAGTTGGTCATGCGAACCAAGTCGCCTTCGACCGGATTGCTGATGGCGACAGCGGCATGCTTGACGCCGGCGTCGTTGACCGAGTCGATATAGGCGCGCAGCGCGCTGCCGAAATCGGCATAGTCCGCGCATTTCAATGTCGTGACTCGTTCAAAATTACCGCGCTCGGTTTCGAGTGCAAATCGCGCATAAGTGCTGCCGATATCGGCCAGCAGGCGCGCGCCATCATTGAAGGGCATAGAGTTCTTTCGAAAAGCGCGGATGACGCGCGACGGCCAGTTTGTTGCTGTGAGGTAGTTTAGCTACAGTTCACGGGATATGCGTGATGTGTAATCTGCAGCAAAAATGTAGGGAAATTACATCCAATTCTGTTTGACGCCGCTGATCGGGGTCAGGCCACGGCTCATAGCTCTCCGCGTAGATTGACCTCCCCCGGGCGCTATACAGGCGATGCGCAACGGCGCGAAAAACAGGAAAAAGGTTTACTTATTTATGTAGTTTTGTTACTTTACGTCAAACCCCGGGAATTGGGTCACCTATACTTTTAAGACTGCGCCGGCGATTAGGTTCGCTTGCAGCGGCTGCGCCTTGTGACTGAAAGAATTATGTTGTCCAAAATGACGGTTCGCAATCGATGAGCGGCACCGATTCCTATCCCTTGCTTGTCGCCGATATTGGCGGCACCAATGCGCGCTTTGGTTGGATCGCAGATGAAGGCGCGCCCTTGTCCGGGCTGGAGTTGGTACTCTGCGCTCAATACGAACGGCCTCAGGATGCGGTGCTTGCCTATCTTCGCACCTACCAAAACGACGCCCGCCCGCTGCGCACCGCAATTGCAATTGCGAGCGTGATCTCACCCGGTCCCATCAAAGTCACCAATAGCCACTGGGTGCTGGACACCCCCGCGTTCGCCGCAGACACGAGCTGCGAAAAAGTCGATGTCTTCAATGACTTCGAGGCTATTGCCCTGGCGTTGCCACACTTAGAGCCCGGCGATTATGCATTGGTGGGAAAGCCGCTGCCCGACCGGCGGTTTGCTATGGGAGTTATCGGTCCGGGTACGGGACTGGGTGTGGCCGGCGTGCTGCCGGTCCGCGGAAGCAGCGATTGCTGGCAGACCGTTGCGGGTGAAGGCGGACACGCAACACTTGCCGCCACCACCGATTATCACAACGAGATTCTGCGAGTGGCGCGAACACAGTTTTCGCACGTCTCTGCAGAAAGACTGGTTTCCGGTATCGGCTTGCCGATGCTGCGCCACGCAGTGGCCGAAGTTCGGGGACTCGACGCCGGCCGGCCACTGGAAGCAGAGGAAATCGGTACGCTGGGCGCCAGCCGGGAAGATGCATTGTGCGAGCACACCATGGAAGCTTTTTGCTCGCTGTTGGGAGTCGTCGCCGGTAATATCGCGTTGACACTGGGTGCGCGGGGAGGTGTATTTATCGCCGGCGGCATCGTGCCCAAGCTGGGTGATTTCTTTGCGGCTTCCGGCTTTCGTGAACACTTCGAAGCCAAGGGCCGCTACACCGAATATTTGCGCGCCATCAGCACGCCGGTGATTACGCTGCCTTACCCGGCGCTTTGCGGATTGGTGCGGCATGCGGAAACGCGGGCCTTTTAGCGGTCACGGCTTCGGTTTCGTGCCCCGTCTAAATTCGACACCTGCGCCACGCTGCCGTCACTTCATCACGAACACAACAGCAGTACGCGGGGGTATTTCGAAAGCGCCCTCGCGCCGGTCGAAACGCGCCGCAGCGGCGCGCCCGTCTGTGGCGGCACCGGCAAGCACGGGATGCAATTCAAATGGGTTGCCGCGGGCGATCGGTACCCCAATCCGGTGGGCAACAATATCAACATTGACGAGATAAATGATTTCACGATAGGCCGCACCCGGGTAGCCCTTCCCATCGAGATGCCCGACTAAAACGGTGGCGAGCTGGTCCGGCCCGGTATTGTAAAAAGTAAGCCGCTTCCTGATTTCATCGGCTGAGCGCAAACGGAATAGCGTTGAACTCGCGCGAATCTTCAGTAAGTCAAGGAAGGCATCGCGCGTCCAGGCAATTTCCTTCGCAGTAGGCTTGATGTCACGATTCGCAAGGAGCGGCTTGAGGAGTGCGTACTCGGCGCCATTGTCTCGTTCGGGCGGCAAGCCCGTTGCAAAGTAATTGTCCGTGGCCGTCCAGTCGATACGATTAAACCAGTCGCCTGAATCGAAACTATTGCGGTCCAGGGATTTGCTGCGGAGCAAGTCCACGCCGGCATGGAAGTACGCAACGCCCTGGCTGAATGCGTTGATGGCCAAAGCCAATACCTGGACCCGCGCACGGTCTTCGCGCGACGTTGAAACGGGCAGCTTGAATACATTGATGTCGAACAACGTGTGGTTATCGTGGTTCTCCACGTAATTGACCACTTCGGCCGGCTCAGCCGCATATCCCGCCGGCTGGCCGCCGTAGTCAATATCTCTTAAAGCAACGATTTTGCCGTGCGCATCGGTTGTCCGATACGCGCCGATGGACCCGGCCAATCCCGCGCGCACCATGTCGGCGGTCTTTTGCAATTCGACGCTTTGCACTGCAACCGACATCGCGTTCCGGTCATACACCAGCCCATTGACGTAGCCCTGTCGCCTGATCAACTCCTCGCCCCTATCGCCCGCACTGCCGCCGCGCACGGCATCGCGCAGGCGGTCATTGAACGTGCCGATTCCCGAACCGCGCAGAGACAATTGCGATGCTTGTTCGAAGCGTGCTCCATTTGCGACTTCGCCAAAATTCCAACCTTCACCGATCAGCGCAATGTCGCGGCCAACAATGGATTTAACGCGGCGCTTCAGCCGCTCCATCACGTGTCGGGGCTGGTGGCCCATCAGGTCAAAGCGAAATGAGTCGATCTTGTAGTCGCGCGCCCAGGTGACGACCGAATCGATCATGAGCTTGGCCATCATGGCATTTTCTGTGGCGGTATTTTCGCAGCAAGTGGAGTGTTCGATCGCCCCGTTGCCATCCAGGCGATGATAATAACCGGGCACGATGCGATCCAGAACGGACTTCTCTTTTTGTCCCGATGCGGACGTGTGGTTGTAGACCACGTCCATGCCGACGCGCAATCCCTCCCGGTGCAGCGCCATGACCATTCGCCGGAATTCGATGACCCGGCCGGCAGCGTCCTCCGGGTTGATCGCATAGCTGCCTTCCGGCGCGCTGTAGTGAAGTGGATCGTAGCCCCAATTGAAACAATCCTTGTCCCGCGTTGCGCTAACGACGCGTTGCGGCTCGGGGCTGGCAAGGGACTGATCTATGCCCGACATGTCCGGACTTACGCAGTGCAGTTCAGGCACCGTCGCGAAATCGAATACAGGCAGCAGATGAATATCGGTCAAACCGGCACTTGCAAGCGACCTGAGGTGTTTCATGCCGCTAGAGCCGGCTTCGGTGAACGCAAGGTATTTGCCCCGATACGCGGCCGCAACACTCTCATCGTCGGCCGAGAAATCGCGCACATGCAACTCATAAATAACTATGTCCGTTTGCCCCTTGATGCGATGCGGTGGCCTGTGCTGGTCCCACCCGGGCGGCTTGGTTTCAGACTGCCCAAGGGCAAGGACATGACTTCGCGTGGAATCGGCTGCGAGGCTGATCGAATACGGATCCGTCACGCGATTGCGCACCAGCCCTTTTTCAGCAGTAAACACATCCAACAGATAAGTGTAGTACGTGCCCGAGGAATCCCCGGGCAGATGGAGTGACCAGATGCCCGTCGCCGGATCGAGGTGCATAGGGCTCACTTTTTTTGCAAGGCCCGCGCCACTCGCGTATGTGCACAGCGATACCTGTTGTGCAGTGGGTGCCCAGAGTTGAAAGCGGGTGTTCTTGCTGTTGACCGTGACACCCAGATTGTCGGCTTCGGTAGCCGGCGCATAGAGATCGTCGAGCGCCCCTGCGGATTGAATTGCGGTGGCACTCATCGCCTTGCCCGCGTTGTCCTCCGCCATGAGTACCAGTTGTCCCCGATGTAGTTCCTTTAACCGTTGCACGCCCACGTGGGGCACGGTAAGAATCACACCATTCCTGAGATGCTTGAATCGGTTGATTGCCACTTCAGGCAAGGCGCCTGTAAACGGCAGTAACGGGATCGATCCATCCGCGCCGCGAATTTCTGCTTTGCGGGAAAGGTGGATGCTTCCCCGACCGGAGAAGTAGAGGCGAAATTGCGCGGGCATGTTCGCTCCGGGCCACTTGATGAGCTCGCTGTTCAACCAGACTGCACGTGCCTCCAATGTGCTTGCCTGGGTCTCGACCGGGAACAGCACGGTTTCGAAATCGGGGCCATTGCAAGCGCCGATTTTGGCGCTCCCTGCACGAGGCGCGGCAGGTGCCGCGTAGCACAGGTGGCACGAAAGCAGCAGTAACGGGATCGCCGCCCAAACAGGCGACCTCATCGCAGGCACGATGTTGATGAAGAATCTGATTTCATGCTCGGCTTTTTCGAATTGAAACTACAGATATTAAATGTGCCTCCGGCAGTGAACGACAGGGCCGTCAATGCCTCTCACGGTCACCCTGCCGGCGGCAGGTCCGCGCTAGCATTCCAGGCGCGCAAGCGCGATGGGCGCCCGTCCACTGGCGGCGGTGATCATGGCGAGTACCCGCGTGGTTTCGTGATCCAGCATGTTCCACTCGAACCGCCATGCCCAGTTGCGCTCAACGGTGCCGGGTGTATTCATGCGATGCTTACCGTCCAGGCCCAGCACATCCTGAAGCGGGAAAACTGCGGTGGTGGCGACGGAATTGCAGGCCGCCCGGATCATGGCCCAATGGATATTGTTCGCGCCGGCCACAAGATAACTCCCGGCATAGGCGCGTTCACGCGCCGGCGCTGCATCCCACCAGCCGCGGACGGTGTCGTTGTCGTGCGTGCCGGTGTAGGCCAATGTGTTGACGGGATAATTGTGCGGCAGGAATTCATGATCCCCATCTCCGCCAAAGCCGAACTGGACAATGCGCATGCCAGGGAAGCCGCAACTGTCGCGCAACTCGATCACATCGGGCGTGATCAAACCGAGGTCCTCCGCCACGATGGGCAGTTTCCCGAGTGCGAACTCGATCGCCTCGAACAAGGGTTTGCCCGGTCCCGTTACCCACCGGCCTTCGATGGCATCGGCACGGCCTGTGGGGATTTCCCAATAGCCGGCAAAACCACGGAAATGATCGATGCGAATCGCATCCGCTTGTGTCAGAGCACGCGCCACCCGCGCTGTCCACCAAGAAAAATTTTCAGCGGCCATGCGGTCCCAGCGGTAATGTGGATTTCCCCAGCGCTGTCCCAGTGGCGCCATGGAGTCGGGCGGCACGCCGGCAACCACCGTAGGCTGAAATGTTTCATCCAGGAAATAAAGATCGGGGCGCGCCCAGCAGTCGGCGCTGTGATGCGCAACAAATATCGGCAGGTCGCCCATGATGGCGATACCCCGTTTGTTCGCGTAGGCCTTCAGGGCGCTGCATTGCGTATCGAAACACCATTGAACGAATTGCCAGAAAGCAATTTCATCTTTGTGCTCCTGCCGTGCGCTGGCAAGCGCATTGGCATCGCGCCTGCGCAATGCCGGCGGCCATTCCCACCAGGGCTGTCCACGGTTTGCTGTCTCCAGCGCCATAAACAAAGCATAGTCGTCCAACCAGTGCAATTGTCGCTCGCGCCAGGCAGCAAAGGATTGACGATCTTCATGGCCCGCACGTGAAGAAAATCCAGCCGCCGCTGCCCGTAATTGCGCTATGCGCCAGGGTACAACGCGGTCGAATTCGACCGCATGCATATCAAATGCGGTAGCGGGATCAGACGGCGCAGGCATCCAGCCACGCTCAATAAGCGGTTCGAATGCCACCATCAATGGGCTCCCCGCGAAGGCCGACACGCTCTGGTAAGGCGAGTTCGCCGGACCGATTGGCGTCGTGGGCAACCATTGCCAGAGCTTTTGCCCGGCGGACGCCAGCCAATCAACGAAGGCCGTCGCGCCGGGGCCAAAATCGCCGATGCCATAGGGGCCCGGCAGGGAGGTAACGTGCAGCAAGATGCCGGCACTACGTTGGGTCAGCAAGGTCATGCGGAAAGTCCTTCTACAAAACGGGGGATGTGTTATCGCACAAAAGCACCAACGATTGCCCATTCACGGTAAGGATATTCAATGCCGTCGTTGCTGCGGGATTCGGTAACCCCGCGCTGCTGTCGAGCAATACCTGCCAGTTGCCGACAGGCAATGAAAAGTTTGTCTGCGTAAGCGCCGAATTGAACACGATCATCACTCTTTCATCAGCGCGCATGCCTGCATCTTTCCGCCGGGTCAGCAACAGGCCCAAGCCGCGATTGCCTTGATCGTCCCAGTCGGCGCACTGCATTTCGGAGCCGTTCGGTGCATACCACGCGAGGAAGTCGCTGCCTTCCACTACGTTTGGATCATGATCCCATCGGTCGCGATGCAGCAATGGCTTGCTGTTGCGCAGCGCAATCACACGCGCGACGAATGCATTGAATGCGTGGTCGGCAGACTGCCAGTCAAGCCAACCCGTCGGGTTGTCCTGGCAGTACGCGTTGTTGTTGCCTTGCTGGCTTTTACCGATTTCATCGCCGGCGCACAACATCGGCGTACCCTGTGCCAACAGCAATGTCGCCATCATCGCGCGCCTCATTCGCGCGCGCGTCGTGGCAATAGTTGCCTGCGCGCCGGCGTTTTCAACCGGACCTTCCCAACCAAAGTTATTACTCAGTTCACTGTCGCGGCCATCCCGATTCTCTTCCCCATTGCCAAGGTTGTGTTTGCGGCTGTAGCTCACCGTATCGGTCAAAGTGAAGCCGTCATGGACCGAAATAAAATTGACGGAGGCTACAGGGCTGCGCTGGCTGCGCCGGAAAAGGTCGCTGGACGCAGTGAAGCGTCTCGCCAGTTCACCGCGCGATACATCGCTCCCAAGCCAATAGCCGCGCACGGCGTCGCGAAACTTATCGTTCCACTCGAGAAATCTTCCCGGAAATTTTCCCAGCTGGTATCCATTGGGACCTGCGTCCCAGGGCTCGGCAATCAGGTGGACGCACGCGAGCACAGGATCCTGCCGCAACGCGGTAAAGAACGGCGCACATACGTCGAAGCCGTTATTGAGCCGTCCCAGCACAGGGGCCAGGTCGAAGCGGAATCCATCTACGCCCATCTGCAAGACCCAGTAGCGCAGCGAGTCCAGTACAAATTGAGTGACGCGCGGATGAGCCACGTTTAACGTGTTGCCGCATCCCGTGATATTTTCGGCACGTGTCCTATCGTTGTCGGCGTGCCGGTACCAACTGGCATTGTCCAGTCCGCGAAAACTCAATGTCGGCCCCCGCTGGTCACCTTCAGGTGTGTGGTTATATACAACATCCATCACCACTTCGATCCCGTTGGCGTGCAGGGCCTGCACCATTTTCCGGAATTCCAAAATCACGGCGGCGGGATCGCGGGGCCGCATGGAAAGACGCGGATCAGGACAGAAAAAACCCAGTGTGTTGTAACCCCAGTAGTTGCTAAGGTCGCGCTCGGCGAGTGCCGCTTCGCTTACACAGTATTGAACCGGCAGCAATGAAAGTGTCGTCACACCGAGCGCCTTGAAGTGCCCAATGGACGCCGGGTGCGCCAGGCCCGCATATGTGCCGCGCTGTGGCTCCGGTATGTCATCGCGCAATTTCGAAAAGCCCTTTACATGTACTTCGTAGAGCACAACATCGCAAGGCGAGTGACGCGGTGCGGTACCAACGCCGGGAAGGACGCTGACCGCGCTCACCCGCGCTTTCAGCGCATGCGCGGCGTTGTCCCTGGTGTCAAATGAATTCGCGCTTTCCGCAAGACCGGGAAGGTAGCCAAAATGCTCTTCAAGCCACGCGAATTCCCCGATGATTTCCCGCGCGCAAGGATCCAGCAGCAGCTTGTGCGGATTGAATCGATGGCCGGCTGCGGGGTCATACGGGCCATGCGCGCGCAATCCATAAATCAGGCCGGGGCCTGCGCCAGGGAGAAAGCCGTGAAATACACCGTCGTGCGGCCCGGACAACGCGTATCGCTTGATTTCATTCTTGCCCGCATGATCAAACACGCAAACTTCGATGCGTTGCGCATGCTGTGAAAACACGGCGAAATTCACGCCGCCGTCGCGCGGGTGCGAGCCCATCGGTTCATGCCGGCCCAAATGCATGCGGTCCGGAATTGGACTTTTTGAAATGTCCGGTTCCATTGCGCAATATTCAGTGCAGCTCAATGAACAGCGTTGCCAAGGGCGCCAGTACCAGCAAGATGGATTGATCGAAACCGTGCGCACAGACAGGTTGCAGAACTGTTCCCGTGGCTTCGCTGCTCATTCCGCCGCCCCCATATGCGGCCGCATCCGTATTGAGCACCTCTGTGCAGGCGGTAACCTCGCCCGGCAAACCGAGCCGATAGTCACGGCGCGGAACAGGCGTGAAATTGCAGACGACCAGCATTTGGCTGCCCTGCCCGTCACGGCGCAACCACGCAAACACAGCGTTCTCTGCATCGTCTGAGACGATCCAGGCGAAGCCGCCGGCGTCACAATCGAGCTTGTGCAATGCGCTGCGGGATTTGTAGAGGGTATTCAAATCGCGCACCAGGTTGCGCACGCCGGCATGGAATGGCTTGCATGCCGCGGGCCAGTCCAGGCCGGCCTCGTGGTTCCACTCTGCGCGCTGGGCAAACTCCTGGCCCATGAACAACAACTTCTTGCCGGGATGTCCCCACATGAATCCGTAGTAAGCACGCAAATTGGCGAACTGCTGCCATTCATCACCCGGCATTTTTTGCAACATCGCTCGCTTCCCATGCACGACTTCATCGTGTGAAATGGGCAGCACAAAATTCTCGCTGAATGCATAGACAAGCCCGAAGGTCATTTTGTCGTGATGCCAGCGCCTGTGGATCGGCTCCTCCTTCATATAGCTCAGCGTGTCATTCATCCAGCCCATGTTCCACTTGAAGTTAAAGCCAAGGCCGCCTGAAGCGACCGTGGCAGATACGCCGGGAAATGTGGTCGATTCTTCCGCCATGGTGACGGCGTCGCGACAATTCGCGCCGATCATCTCGTTGACAAACTTGAGCAAGGAAATGGCTTCGAGATTTTCTTTTCCGCCGAGAATATTCGGCACCCAGTCGCCCTCAGGCCGGCTGTAGTCTCGATAGAGCATCGACGCGACCGCATCCACCCGCAGGCCGTCGACGCCGAATCGTTCGATCCAGTAGAGGGCGCTACCGCTCAGGAAATTGCGGACCTCGTTTCGCCCGAAGTTATAGATCAGCGTATTCCAGTCGCGATGAAAACCTTCGCGCGGATCGGCGTATTCGAACAGGCATGTGCCGTCGAAGCATGCGAGGCCATGCGCATCGGCGGGAAAATGAGCGGGCACCCAATCCAGCAGCACGCCCAAATTGTGTTTGTTGCATGCTTCGACAAAGCGTACAAATGCTTCCTGGGAGCCGAAGCGGGACGTTGGTGCATAAAGTCCCAGCGCCTGGTAGCCCCATGATCCATCGAACGGATGTTCGCTCACCGGCATCAGTTCAATGTGGGTGAATCCCAGATCGGCGACGTATGCCGGCAGCAAGTCGGCCAGCCCGTCCCAATCCGGAAATGCTTGTTGCTCCCGGCGCCAGGAAGCTGCATGCACCTCGTAAATCGAGATCGCCGCCGCACGCGAGTTTCTTGCGGCGAGGCTTGGCGCTGGTGGTTTTCGTGGCAACAGCGGTGTGACAATGCTGGCCGAGTCCGGACGAATTTGCGCCGCGCGCGCATAAGGATCGGCTTTCAAGGGAAGCAGGTCACCGGCATGATCCAGCAACTCCAATTTATAGAGGTCTCCAGCCTGGACACCGGGAATGAACAATTCCCAGATTCCCGAGGCGCCGCGGCAACGCATCGGATGGCGGCGGCCATCCCAGCAATTGAATTCACCCACTACGCTCACGCGCTGCGCATTTGGCGCCCAGACAGCAAAGCGCACGCCGGTGACGCGCTGCCCGCCGCTCAGCTGATCGCGCAGATGCGCACCAAGTACTTCGAAAGGACGAAGATGCTTTCCTGCGCTTAAGAGGTGAAGGTCAGCGTCACAGATTTCAGGAGGAAAACTATACGGGTCGGCGTACACACCCACCTCACCTGAATTCCAGCGCACCTGGAGCCGATACGCAAACGCCTCGGCACGCCCTGCAATACAGATTTCGAAAAGCCCGGCCGGATGACATCGCGCAAGGTGCGCCACTGCTTTTCTGCTGGCCGCGTCGAGCAAGATGATCTCAGCAGCGTCGGGCACGAGTGTGCACAGCCAAAGTTTACCGTTCCCGTCCGTGTGCATTCCCAACACGGAAAACGGATCCCGATGGCGCGCGTCGATCAGCGCATCAATATCAGCCTGGGCAAGCAATAAAGGCACTCCTGAAGCTGCAATATCTGGTTCGAACGAACGCCAACCACAGTGAGGCTGTGAACGCCTCGCGCCGGCAGTTTGAGTATGCCCCAATGCATCAATGCATTGCCGGCGCCGTCCATACCTTCTCAATGTATTCCGCGATCGTGCGGTCCGTTGAAAACCACCCCATGCCCGCGATATTCAGTATCGCGCGTCTCGCCCATTCGTCCGGCTTCGCGAAGACGGCATCGACCTCGGACTGCTTCGCGACATAGTCCGCAAAATCAGCCAGCAACATGTAGCTGTCGAGATTCAGTAGGTTGTCTGTCAGGGCGCGATAGCGCAAAGGTTCGCCGGCGCTGAAGTCGCCGCCCGCAATGGCACCGATGACATGCTGCAACCGCAGGTTTTGCTCCACAAACAGGCGCGGATCATAGCCCAGGCTTTTCATGCGCGCAACGGCATCGGCGCGCAAGCCAAACACAAACATATTCTCCGCGCCGATCTCGCCGGCCATTTCAATGTTGGCCCCATCCCAGGTGCCAATGGTAAGGGCACCATTCATGGCAAATTTCATGTTGCCGGTGCCGGACGCCTCGGTACCGGCGGTAGAAATCTGCTCGGACAGATCGGCTGCCGGAATAATCAGCTCAGCCAGCGACACGCTGTAGTTCGGCAGGAACACTACTTTCAATTTGTCGCCGACGCGCGGGTCGCTATTGACGACGCGCCCGACGTCGTGAATCAGCTGGATAATGAGCTTGGCCGTACGGTAGGCCGACGCCGCCTTGCCCGCGAAGATCACGGTGCGCGGAACCCACGCTTTACCCGGGTCCGCAACGATTGCCTGATAGCGCGCCACCACGTTCAGGACGTTTAGCAACTGGCGCTTGTATTCGTGCACACGCTTGATCTGCACATCGAACAGGCTCTCGACGTTTAACAGGATGCCCAGCTCACGGTGGATATGTTCGGCGAGCAGCAATTTGTTTGTACGCTTGGCAGCGAGGAATTCCCGGGCAATGTCGTTGTTCGCGGCTTTACTTTTTAGTAGGCCCAGCTGCGACAGATCGTTGCGCCAGGAACTTCCGATGTGGCGGTCGATGACCACGCCAAGCTGTGGATTGGCCTGCTGCAACCAGCGGCGCGGCGTGACGCCGTTGGTGACGTTGAGAAAACGGTCAGGCCAAATTGCGGCGTAGTCGGCAAATATGGTTTGCACCATCAATTGCGAATGTAGTGCCGATACCCCATTTACCTTACGCGAAGCAACTATGGCCAACGATGCCATGCGCACGCGCCGCTCGCCGGTTTCATCGACCAGCGACACCCGCTTAATTATCGATTCATCGTTGGGAAAACGCGTACGTACTTCCTCGAGGAAACGCTGGTTGATTTCATAGATGATTTCCAGGTGACGCGGCAGCAACGACTGCAACATTTGCAGCGGCCATGTTTCCAGGGCCTCTGGCATCAGGGTGTGATTGGTATAGCTGACTGCCTCACCGGTTATCGCCCATGCGGCATCCCAGTCGAGCCCATGTTCATCAATCAAAAGACGCATCAGTTCCGCCGGCGCCAGCGCGGGATGCGTGTCGTTCAGATGAACGGCATTCCACTTGCCAAAAGTCCGAATGTCGCCGCGCTCGCGCAAATGCCGCACCAGCATGTCTTGTAGCGACGCACTGACCAGAAAATACTCCTGCTTAAGGCGCAGCACGCGGCCAGCTTCAGTACTGTCATCCGGATAAAGTACCC
The DNA here is from genome assembly GCA_040006575.1 of Betaproteobacteria bacterium. Lineage (GTDB taxonomy): Bacteria > Pseudomonadota > Gammaproteobacteria > Burkholderiales > Usitatibacteraceae > UKL13-2. The sequence goes on along the minus strand of JBDTWS010000014.1, from coordinate 19,171 downwards.
AATTCAGCGTTTCCGCCGCCTGCCGGTGCGCGCCACTGGAAGCGTGCTCACCCCGGCAAAAAGCGGCGAGGTCGATGGGACGAGCCGCCTGTGCGCGCCATTGCCGCAAAGTAGATACCCGTTTTGTCTGGTGGCCCGGCACGATGAAATCCCATGCCTCTGCGACCAGTTGTTCCTGGGCATTCCAGCGCCGTGCGCCACCCTCGTTTACGACGAACCCGGCGAATCCAACGAAATAGCGAATTTCCACACGCTCCACTTCCCAGGGACAGCCGAATTGCAGCCATTGATCGGGCGCCTCAGTCTGGCGGCCATCCTGGATTTTTTGCACGAACATGCCATTTTCGTAACGCAGCCCATAGCCAAATGACGGCAGTTCCAGCGTGGCGAACGAATCGAGAAAACAAGCCGCGAGCCGGCCTAGACCCCCGTTACCCCACGCCGCGTCGGGCTCGCGCGCCCGTACCAAGTCAAGTCCGTGGCCTGCCTGCGCAAACAAATTGGCAGCGCTGCCGTCCAGTTTCAGCGCCATCAGCGCATTATTGAGTGCACGGCCCATGAGAAATTCCATCGAAAGATAATGCACTCGCCGGCCCGATGTGCGGGCCGCATCGGCCGCCTGGCTGACGGCCCAGCGATCGGCAAGTATTTGCTTGAGCGCCAAAGCAGCTGAATTCATGGCGGCGTCGGCCGACTCGATATCGCTTCTCTGGCTATGCGCGCGCTGGTAGCCTTTGGAAAACTCGCCTTCGATGGCGGCGGCCATCGTTAGAGGGTCGCGCGAGGTGAAAGTGGACGTTGTGGCAGGCATCTGAACTTCCCGAAATGTACGGATTTTGAATACTGATTTACTGGATTTTTATGTAGTTATATTACATTTAGAATTATAACGTACTATTTATTCCATTGTTTCTTAATGAATTAAGTGTTTATTTTGTCGGAACAGAGCCATTGTTGCGTCCGGTAGATTGATGTATATTTATTACTTTTCGGAACGCGTGTGCTTTCCGAATACAACAAGAGGGAGAGTGCAGAAGTGCACTCCCGGAGGATGTCATGGCAAGCGTGCAACTGGTGAATGTGCAGAAGGCCTTTGCCGACGTGCAGGTGTTGCGCGACATTGACCTTGACGTATGCGACGGCGAATTCATGGTCTTCGTTGGACCCTCGGGGTGCGGAAAGTCGACGTTACTGCGGGTCATCGCAGGTCTCGAAGACGTTACCGGCGGCACGCTCACCATCGGCGGACGTACCGTCAACGACATTCCGCCGGCGGAGCGCGGGATCGCCATGGTATTCCAGTCCTACGCGCTTTATCCGCACATGAACCTGTATGACAACATGGCGTTCGGGCTCAAGCTTGCCGGGGTGGCGGCGGATGAAATCAGGCAGGCTGTGATGAATGCAGCAAAGATCCTGCACATCGATCACCTGCTGGACCGCAAGCCAAAAGATCTCTCCGGCGGACAGCGGCAGCGCGTCGCCATCGGTCGCGCCATTGTGCGCAAGCCCGAAGTGTTCTTGTTCGACGAGCCGCTTTCCAATCTCGATGCAGCGCTGCGCGTGCGTATGCGCTACGAGTTTGCAAAGCTGCACGAAGATCTTAAGACCACCATGATCTATGTGACCCACGATCAGGTGGAAGCCATGACGCTGGCCGATCGCATCGTCGTGTTATCGGCAGGCAGGATCGAGCAGGTTGGTTCGCCGCTTGAGCTCTATGAATTTCCGGACAACCTTTTCGTGGCGGGTTTCATCGGTTCGCCTCGCATGAATTTTGTGGACGCAGAAATCGTTGAGGCTTCCGCGTTCGGCGCACGGGTGCGAGTCGGCAGCGGCGCGCAACTGCAATGCGACGTGAACGCAGAAAATTTGGGTGCCGGCGACAAGGTGGTGCTGGGCATTCGACCAGAGCATTTCCGTGTGAATGCCGGTTCAAATATATTGCAGGCGACGGTTACCTTCGTCGAATCGCTGGGTAGCACCACCCACGCATATTGCGTTTTTCCGGGCGTTGAGGATGCGCTCACCTGCGAACTGGACGGCGCGTCGCGCGTGCGAGAAGGGGACGTGCTGGCGCTGGGTGTGGCGCCGGAGTGGTGCTATCTGTTCGACGCCAACGGGCGTGCCATGCGACGGCTTGCAACTCCCGCTACCGCGCAGGCAGCATGAAAAAAGTGAATCGCGCCATTGCGCCCATTCGGCGCCTGTTGGCCCTCGCCGTGCTAGCGAGTTTTCTGGGTTGCAGCGGCGTGCAAGCCCAGAGCAACCTGAAATTGCTCGTGTGGATCAACGGCGACAAAGGCTACAACGGGCTGCAGAAAGTCGGCGACAGTTTCACCATAAAGTCCGGCGTGCAGGTGACGGTACAACATCCTGAAGATGCGCCCTCCAAATTTCAACAGGCTGCCGGCGCCGGCAAAGGCCCGGATATTTTTTGCTGGCCGCACGATCGCGCCGGGGAGTGGGCCAAGGCCGGGCTGATTGTTCCTGTGCGACCTGGCAAGAAACTGCGCGGCGAAATCGAAGAATCCGCCTGGCAGGCGTTCAACTACCAGGGCAGGACTTGGGGTTACCCGATCGCCATAGAGGCAATCGGATTGATCTATAACAAAGCGCTGGTGAAAACACCGCCCGCCACATTCGATGAAGTAATCCAGCTTGACTATGTGCTGATGCAAAAGGGAAAGAAAGCCATACTTTGGGACTTTAACAAGAGCTTTTTCACCTGGCCACTTCTGGCGGGCTCGGGGGCATACATTTTTGCACGCGACGCAAAAGGCGAACTGGATCCGGGCCACGTTGGCGTCAATACCGCTGGTGCCATAAAGGCAGCGGAAATATTGGAAAAACTCGTGCGCAACGGACAAATGCCAAAGGGCGCGCGTTACGCGGAGATGGAGAGCGGTTTTGCCCGCGGCCAAATTGCCATGATGATCTCGGGACCATGGGCTTGGGACAACGCGTCCCGGAGCAAGATCGATTTCGGCGTAGCACCGATTCCTTCGATCGGCAATAACCCGTCGAAACCATTTGTCGGTGTGCTGGGCTGCATGATTTCAGCACCCAGTAAATTGAAGGACATTGCGCGCGAATTCCTCGAGAATCATTTGCTGCTCCCTGAGAATTTGAAAACCATCAACGCCGATGTGCCAATTGGCGTCCCGGCCAGCAAAGCGTTTTACGCCGAACTCGCGGCCAATCCCAACATTCGCGCAACCATGGAAAACGCGCGGCGTGGCGAACCCGTGCCGAACATTCCAGAAGTGGGAAGGTTCTGGACCGCCATGGACGCCGCGCTTGAGGCCATCACCAACGGCCAGCAATCCCCGAAAGAGGCGCTCGATGGCGCCGCCAATCGCATGGTGGTCAAGTGAGCGGATGTGCGTTGTTCTTATTCCCGCTTCCGGTGCGTAGCGACGCCCATGTGAAGCCGGCAGTGGCCACCGCATGAAACCGCGAGGCTGGACCCGCTTTCTCAAATGGCCATTGACCGCAGCTGTTACGGCTGCCGGACTTTATCTCGTATTCAACATCTACGCGACAGGAAATCCGCTCTGGGCGTTCGCCGCGCTGGCCATCTTGTCGCTCGGTCTATTTGTCTACCTTTCGGATTTCGCGCCCGCCTACCAATATCTCTTTCCCGGGTTGGCCGGAATGATTGTGTTCGTCGCCTTTCCACTGCTGTACACCGCACAGATTGGTTTTACCAACTATTCCTCGAGCAACCTGCTAAGACTTGAACGGGCCCGCGAGTATCTTCTCGAACAAACGGCGCCGGATGAGTCTCGCGCGTTGGGCTACACACTCCATGCGGACGGCAACGAATACCGGATCGTGCTGGCGGCACTGGACGACGGAACGTCCGGCATTGCCGCCCCATCACAGAAGCCAATGTACGTCTCGCCGTCACTTGCCCTGCTCGCGCCGCGTCCGGCGGAAAAAACGACGATGCAGCCGGCAGCCCAAGCAAGTTTCCAGATCGACAAACCGTTGCCGCTGATCGAGATCATTCGCCATCGCGACATACTGATGCAGCTCAAACTGCAGTTGCCGGATGGCACCGTATTGACCTACGCCGGCTTGCGCGAATTCGGCCCACGCGAGCCGCTTTGGAATTCCGGTATCGATGGCGCTCTGGTTTCTATCGCTACCGGTGAACAGTTCCGGTCGAACACAGAGACAGGATTTTTTGAAAATGACAAAGGCGCGAGAATTCAGCCCGGCTTTAAAGTGGGTGTAGGTTTTCGCAACTATTCGCGAATGATCTTTGACCCGGATTTCCGCGGCCCTTTCCTGTCCATCTTCATCTGGACAGTCATTTTTTCAGCGCTGACCGTGTTGTTTACGCTGGTGATCGGTCTTACGCTGGCGGTCTTGCTCAACTGGGAATCACTGCGATTCCGCAATCTTTACCGCACGCTGCTGTTCCTGCCATACGCGGTGCCGGCTTTCATTTCCATCCTCGTATTCAAAGGACTCTTCAACCAGAACTTCGGCGAGATCAACGCGATCCTGGATGCACTGTTCGGCGTGAAGCCTGCATGGTTCGCCGATCCGTTGCTGGCGAAGGCCATGATCCTGCTGGTGAACACATGGCTGGGCTATCCGTACATCATGGTGTTATGCAGCGGCCTTATCAAATCCATTCCGGCTGATTTGTATGAAGCCTCCGCCATTGCCGGCGCTTCACCTCTGGCCAACTTGCAAAAAATCACCGCGCCATTAATCGTAAAGCCGCTGACGCCGCTGCTCATTTCGGTCTTCGCCTTTAATTTCAACAATTTTGTGCTGATCGCCTTGCTGACCAATGGCCGTCCCGATTACCTGAACACCAAGCTCCCCGCCGGCACCACGGATATCCTTGTGTCCTATACCTACCGAATCGCATTCCAGGACTCAGGACAGAACTATGGCCTGGCTGCTGCTATCTCCACCGTGATTTTCCTGGTGGTGGCGTTGCTGTCGATGGCCAACCTGAGAATCGCACGCGTGAACCAGCAAACCCCATAGGAAATATTTGCCATGGCCATCGTCACTGGAAGGAAACAAAAATGGCGCGTGCTGGCGGCACATGCTTTCCTATGGCTGCTGATCTCGGTCACCTTGTTTCCTTTGCTGGCTGTGGTTTCCATCTCATTGCGGCCCGGGAATTTTTCGACCGGCGCGCTGATCCCCACCGAAATCAGTTTTGAACACTGGAAGCTCGCGCTGGGGATGTCATACCAATCAGCCGACGGCGGACTCGTCGAACCCCCCTTCCCGGTACTGCGCTGGCTATGGAATTCCATCAAGATCGCAACCATCGCCGCTTTCCTAATTGTCTGCATCTCCACAACGGCGGCTTACGCGTTCGCGCGCATGAAATTCCGCTACAAGACGACGATCCTGAACAGCATGTTGCTGCTTCAGATGTTTCCGGCCGTGCTGGCGCTGGTAGCAATTTATGCAATATTCGAGACGATCGGCAACTACGTTCCGTGGCTCGGCATCGAAACGCATGGCGGCGTCATTCTCGCGTATATCGGCGGCGTAGCCATGCACATCTGGACGATTCGCGGCTACTTTGAAACGATTCCTGTGGAGATTGAGGAATGCGCGAAAGTGGATGGCGCCACGCACTGGCAAACCTTTCGCTATGTGCTGCTCCCCATGGCTGTACCTATTCTCATGGTTGTCTTTGTCCTGGCTTTTGTCGGCACGATCATCGAATATCCGGTGGCATCGGTCTTGTTGCGTGAAGAGTCGAATCTGACGCTAGCTGTCGGTTCTAAATATTATCTGAACGATCAGAAATTTTTGTGGGGCGATTTTGCCGCAGCCGCTGTTCTTTCCGGCCTGCCGATCACCGTTGTATTCCTGGCCGCGCAGCGTTGGATTGTGTCGGGACTGACTGCGGGCGGAGTCAAAGGATAGGGACGGCCAGGAAGGCCTGGTTTAGGAAGCCCCGGCTCACTCGCGCTAACAGCGCCGCGCGTACGCTGTCCCGGACGGAAAAAATTGCGCGGAAATGCCCGGCATTCCCGCGCAAAAAACTTTTCCTATTGCACAGGTGAGATGGGCGGATCCCAACTGCCGTTGAAATTCACCGTAATGGTCTTAACGCCCGAGGCAGGTGCAGAAGCGCTGTGGTTGCTGCCTGACTCCCACCGGTAGTAATTTCCGGGATAGTTCTTTTTGATCAATTTGAAGTCAAGTGCTGCCCCGGCGGGAACGTTGACATCGTAATACCAGGTGCAAACCATTTGCATCGGCGGGCAGTTGTACTCGATTTGATTGAACATCGGACCCACCGCCTTCGAAACCTCCCAAACGCCGAGGTTGTTTCCAAGCTCGTAAACATTGCCGATCAAATAGGCGTCTTCGCCAAAGACAGTGTCCACGCCATTGACGACGAAGCGAACGGTAACCTGTGGCGCGGTCAATACTTCAAAGTTTTTGTAAGCATTACTGGCGACATTGTTCCTGTTGACTTTGATGTCGTACTTGCCGGGTGCCACTGTTGCCACACCGGGTATTTTCACCTGGATGAGAGTGTCTTCCCACAACGTAATATTATTGCCGCCAACGGCCACAGCACCAAAGGAAACCGTACCCTTGACACTGCCAAAATGACGGCCGCTCAACGTGACAATGTCGCCCGCAACGCTGTTCATGGGGCCGACGTGTCCGAGCTCGGGGGTGAGGACGACGCTGCTGTCCTCGGTATCGGCGATCGCCCATACGCCCATTTCTCCGGCGCCTAAATCGAAGGGGACGACCGCATTGCCGCTGGTCTTTTCATTGCCCGTATTTACATAGCACCCCACCAATAATAGGTGGCCGCCATACAAAGCTCCTTCCGGGTTGGCGGGGTCCGGCATATCCAGCAAATTGCTGTACGCCGCTTTGCTGCTCTTCGGATCGCACGGCTTGCCTGGGCCTGGCAATTTGGTTAGCAGGCCTGTGATGGTCGCCGGCGACTTGCCTTTGTTGATCGCGACCAGGACGGTGTTGGCGTTGAAGGAACGCTCGAAAATATAGACGTCGTCGTTGAGCCACCGTTGCTGCGACGATCCAAATGCCAGTGCCGGGTTGGATTTTCGCAATTGCGCAAGGGTCTTGATGATCTGTTGAGCAGGTGTGACGATATTGTTGAATTGCATCATGCCGCGGTTGTACGGGTCACTTCGGCCCGGCTGCACATCGGTCGTGTACAGGCCCATTCCCGGCTCGAATTGCTCGGTGCCGTAGTAAATCGCCGGAACTCCCCGTGACGCCAGCGTAAACACAAGTGCCTGTTCGGTTTGCCGCGCCTTGCTTTGCGGCAGCGTGAATCGTGACATGTCATGGTTATCAATGAACGTCACCATGTCATTCACCTGGTTATAAGCGGCGGCGGTGTCGGCGATCATTTTGTCCAGGTCGATCATCGATAACCGGGGAGGATCGCCGGGGTCGCCCGGGTCCGCAGAACGAAATACCTGGCGTGTCGTTTGCGCGAAGCGAAAATCTAGCAAACTCATTCCACTTGTATTGGCAAAATAGTGATTGCGTGCGTCAACCTCGCCGGGGCTTAGGAACCATTCCCCGAAAGTGAAAACGGGACCGCTTGCATTGCTGTGGATGGACTGCACCCAACTTTTCTGCCAGCCCAACGGCATGTGTTTAACCGCGTCGACGCGAATACCGTCGATGCCTGTGGCAATCCAAAGAGCGATGGCATCCCTCAGGTATTTATCGACGAACGCATTGTTTTGATTCAAGTCTGCCAAATCGAACAGATTGCGGTAAATGCCGTTTTCAAGAGTCGAGAAATCCGTTCCGCACTTGTATTTATTGTTATCGGCCACATCGAAGTAGCAGTTGTGATGAAACAGCTTGTCCGGATTATTCAGGTCTGTCGTGTACGTGCCGTTGGGAACAAGCACCCCGTTATCGTCCAGTTCACCATTTTGGCCGAAGGCAGGAATGAGCGGATCAGCAGGAGAGGTATGGTTTGGCACGAAGTCGATTACCACCTTGAGATTCTTTGCGTGGGCAGCGTTGATCAGGGCCTGGAATTCAACCATGGTGCCAAACACTTTATTTGGCTGCTTCATGTCGAGCGGCCAGTAGCCGTGATAGGAGGTGCTGTCGTACGGCAGCATGGTCTTGCTGTCGATGTAAGTCAGTACGGCCGTGATGTTTTTTACCGGAACTGATATCCACAATGCGGTGATGCCCAAATCCGTAAAGTAGCCGCTATTGATTTTCTGCGTGATACCGCTCCAGTCTCCGCCGCAATACGACCTCAGGTTCTTGCAGTTGATGTCGACTGCGTTCGGCGCCAGGAGCTTTTCGTTATTGGTGTCTCCATTGACGAACCGGTCGGTAATGATTTGGTAGATAACATCACTCGTAAAATTGACCTTGTTCTTTACGCTGGTATCTGGAAACGCTTGCGCGCGATGTGCCGGGATGGTCAAAAATAATGTCAATAAAAAAATCAATGCAATTTTTACTCTCACGAACTGCCTCCTGGTAGTGGATTTTCGGGGCGGGCACTTGAACGATGGATACTTAAAAAGGCGACCCATCGCTTTTGGAGAATCCTGACCCGGGTAAACGCAGTTCGCGGTTGCGAAGTTGCGAGGTACAGTCGTAGCGCGCGATGGAATTGCCGAGTCGTGCGGAGTTCTCACCCCCAGAGTCTCGCGGTGAAGTGCCTACGAATGGCATACGGATAAGAAAGTTCAGGGCCGCTTTTTCCGCCCGACACTTCCGGCCTCACTACGAGACTAGATCTGCCCAATCCACTGTTGATCGCGATCACGGAATCGCGCGCGCAACTCTTCGAAGTACGAATTTGCCAGCTCGCCGTTGGCGGCCCAGTCCAGATTTTGCTGCAGGTGTTCCAAGCTTCCAGTGCCGACAACGGCACTGGAAACGTGGTCCACCGAGAGTGCGAAACGGATTGCAATCTCTCCCCATTCGAGCCCGTGGCAGGGTGGATTCATTGAATGCCAGCGGTACCAGTACGTTTCGCAGTAATTGCCGATTGGCGCTTCGGCAAATCTCCACGGATGATTGGCAGAGGGCCGCTTGGCAATAAAACCCTTGCCGTGGATGTTCCGTAACACCGTGTCGATCACACGCTGGTCACAGATGTTGAGTGAGGCCATGAAACCGTCGAACCTGTTGCAGCTCACCGCGTAGTCGAGATCCTCGTTCTCACCCGAATACGCGATCGCGCGAATCTTTCCCTGTTGTTTTGCCTGTTCGAGCGCATCGATGACTTCACCGCGCTCCAGTTTGTTGCGCGAACAGGAATGCAAATGCGCGATGTCCAGATATTCCGTTTGCAGGATGCGCAGCGCCTGGTCCACACCCGCCGTGATACAAGCACCGGTCCAATCGTCGATTCCCTCTACCCCATATCCCAATTTCGTTGACAACACGAGTGCTTTCCGCCGTGCGCCCAGGCACCGGCCGATCCGCGCTTCAGAAAATCCATAACTGGGTGCGGTATCTATCAGGGTCACGCCGTGGTCGATTGCGTAGTCGAGCAAGCTGTGGGCTGCATTTTCCGAAAGGCGCGCGTGGCCGATCTGGCCGGCACCCAAGCCGACCGCAGAGACAGCGATGCCGGTCTTACCGTATGGTCTGGTCGAAATCATTTCCTTGCACGCCCGGTTCGATCGCATGACCTCCCGAGACAATTGAATGCAACGATCTTTTGCTCTTCAAATGAAAACCCTTGCCAGGTCGGACCGGGCAAGGGTTGCAGTGTTACGACGGAGAGCTTTACATCTTGTAGTTCACGCCGAACAGGATCGTGCGGCCGTATTTGATGTATTCATACGGCTTGTCCTTGGTTTCAGCGTAGGTTTGGTATGCCGCGTTATTCAGGTTATTGGCCTGCAATACGAAGCTCAGGCCTTTCAGGCTGCCTTCGTTGAAACTGTAGCCGAGCTGCATGTCGACAATATCTTCCCCTACCACATAGCGAAGCGTGCGGTCATTGGCAAAATTACCGATCTCGCCAACGAAGTCTGAACGCTTGCGCTGGCTGACACGAGCCGAGAAACCGGACTTTTCGTAGTAGAGCGTCAGGTTGGTCACGTTCTTCGACAGACCAGGCAGAGGAATCTTGGCGCCGATGTTGCTGTTCGGATCCTCGATGGTTATGGCGCTGTCGTTGTAGCTTGCGCTGGCCACGACACCAAACCCGTTAAGCGCCGGTGTCATCATGTCAAACGGTAGCGATACCGACAACTCGGCTCCCTTCAGCTTGCCGCCTCGCCCGTTATACGGCGCGGTAAACGTGCCGATATTGGTCTTGGCGATGGTGCCCGGCGTGAACTTTGAGAAGTCGTAGTCCTTCGACTGCGTATAGATATAACTTCTCAAGTCCTTGTAGAAGCCGGCCAGCGCGATGTATGCCTTCGTGCCGAAATATTTTTCATAGGAAATGTCGAATGCATTGGCACGCCACGGATCGAGCTTGGAATTACCACCACTGCCGCCTGGTTTGAAATCAACATTGCTGACACCGAAATCGAGTGCGGAACGCAGTTGATCGACGCGCGGCCTGGCCACTTGCTTGGCGAGTGCGAAGCGCACAGTCTGTTGGTCCGGCAGGCCGAATGCCAGGTTCATGCTGGGCAATACATCGGTATACGTCTTGCCGTCGTTGACCGGCTTCACCTGGCTTGCTGCGGGGGCGGTGCCGTCGTAGTAATTCGACGCCGAGGACTGGTCGGTGTGCTGGATCTGGAATCCAAAATTACCGCGCAGGGATGCGCCACCGACTTGTGTATCGATATTCGCCTTGGCAAAGCTCGTGGTGATTTTTTCGGTGACGTCCCAGCCCTTGGAAATCAGGTAACTCAGTGTATCGCTGGGCGCGAAGATCATGTATTTCGATACCACCGCCGGTACATTCCACGCTGGGATCATGCCCGTACCGGAGAAGCCGAGATTGACGGGTGTGTACTGCAGGTCGTTCGAAATCGTCGTGGGATTGCCGGCGAGATTGATGCTGCCTTCGGGCTGGCGTTTTTTCTTCGTGCGTTCGGCGTAGTTCACGCCGAAATCGATATCGGAGACAAAATCGACGATGCCTGAAGGCATGGGCAGGGCGGCAACAAGTTTGAAGCCTTTCAGTTCGTCCTCGACACGCGGCGTTTTGCCGTAGCCGGAACCATAAATGGTGTTATCCACCAGGAGCTTGGTCGGGTCACTGTAATTGAGGCCCGGCCTCAGGGTGGGAAAGCCGCCTGATGCCCAGTTAAGCGTGAGCGTATCGAGCGGTGCGCTGCTGGCGGAAAAGCGCGCAAGTTGAAGATTGTTTTCGAGGCTTAGTTCATCGCGCTTGGCCTTCGAGTAGCTCACATCCGCTGTGAGCGTCCAGCCGTCGAGATCGAAACGATTGTTCCATCCGTAGGCGTTGAGCTTGTCCTCGCGCTTGCTGTAAATGCCGCGAACCAGAGGATACAGGCCGGATGCCACGCCGCCTGTCAGTACACCGCTCGAATTTATGTTGGTGGATGTGTAATTGAGTCCCGGGCTGAATCCGCCGTTGTAATCGCCGAGGTTAACTTCAAACTGATTGGCGGTGTCTTCGCGGTTGAACTTCGATGCATACACGTCGATGGTGCTCGACCACTGTTTCGACGGGCGGAATTCGAGGACGCCCATGAAACCATCACGTTTGTTGGTGCCGCTGCGCGCGAGCGATTTAATGCCGTCCACGATGAACGTGCCGGCCGGCACGCCGGGCCGCGCATCCTTTTTCCAGGGCTCGTAGAGGCCAACCTGGTTTTCCAAAATGGGGGACTCAAGGTGCGAAAAACCCAGGGCCAGGCCAACGGTGCGATCGGCGAACTGGTCGATGTAACTTACGCTGAAACGATTTCCCGTTGCCTTGGCGTTTGCGATCGCTCCCAGGGAATTTTTCTCGCCGCGAATGTTGGCCGCAAAAGTGCGGCTGCCGAACGACAAGGGCCGCACCGTTTGCATGTCGAGTGTGCCCGACAGTCCCTGGCCGATAAGTCCCGCATCCGGTGTCTTGTACACCGTGACGCCACTCAGCAACTCCGAAGGATATTGATCGAATTCGACGCTGCGGTTATCGCCCGTGCTAACTTGTTCGCGCCCATTGAGCAGCGTGGTTGCAAAATCCGGTGAGAGTCCGCGCACGCTGATTACTTGTGCGCGTCCCGCCACGCGCTGTGCGGCCAAGCCGGGCAGCCGCGAAATCGACTCCGCAATACTGACATCCGGCAACTTGCCGATGTCTTCGGCCGAAATCGCTTCGACAATGGAAGTCGAACTCTGTTTGATCGATATGGCATCTTCAATGCCGCGACGTATACCTGTCACGGTCACCGTGTCGATGGCTTGCGTCTTATTTTCTTTACGTGCCGCTTCTTTCTTCGCAGCTTCCTGCTTTGCCGCCTCCTGCCTGGCGGCTTCCTGGGCGGGATCGACCTGTTGCGCGTGCGCACCGGCGGCAAAAATCGCGATCGCGCATGCAAGCGCTAACGGGCTGGGCTTGGTCACAAACTGCTGCTGGGCGCTCGGTGCGCGGCCCGCTTTATCGGCCTTCTTCATCAAACTTCTCCTCGACAAGTATGGGTAAGTACTTGGTCCCTTGTAGGACACTTATGGGGCCGGAACTGATGTTCCGGCCAGTATTCGAAATCGAGTTTGTAATAAAACTATATCGATGTCAACATGGATTTTTCTCAAGTTGCGACGTGTAATTCGGTATATTCGGCGAGAAATAATGAAAAAATCCATTTAATTTAGCGTGTTAGCGCGCCAACACCGGCTGATTTGCAAGCGAGCCACGAATCGCATATTTGTAGTTATACTACAGAACAGCCGCCTACATTGGCTTGCAAGCGGAACCTCGCGGTTTGCTGCGGGAGCGCACTATACGGTTGGTCGTCGAAGCGAGGCATATGGAAACACTCTTGATTTGCATCACAGCAAGATTCAGCGCCCTCAGACGCAGAATGGTTGGCACCCTTGCCTGCGCAATGGCGACGCTGACCGCGCAAGCCGGGACCGGATCCGTGGATAGCAATGTGCCGGCGCCGGCAAATCCTCCCTCGTCGATCGCTCCGCTGAAACTGCACGTCCCCTCGCCCGACTGGCGTGACCAGATCATCTATTTCCTCATGATCGATCGCTTCAACGATGGCGACGTACATAACAATAATTTGGGTGCCGGCGAATTCGATGCATCGAGCAACACCAAATACAACGGTGGCGACCTCACCGGAATCCGCCAGCAGCTCGATTACATTGCGGGCCTCGGCGCCACGGCCGTCTGGGTCACACCGCCGGTGGCCAATCTATGGTGGGATGGCGCCGCACAGGCTGCCGGCTATCACGGTTACTGGGCCGAAAATTTCATGGAAGTGGATCGCCACCTCGGTACGCTCGAGGATTACCGGCAACTCTCCCATGCGATTCATGGCAAGGGCATGTACCTGGTCCAGGACATAGTGGTGAATCACACCGCAAACTTCTTTTCCTACGGTCGTGGCTGGACGCCCCGCGACCCGGCGCAGGACTTCTCCCTGAATGCCGGCCCGCGGCCCATCACTGCCCCCAGCCAATGGCCTTTCAGCATGAACGACGCGCGCAACGCCCAGCAGCGGCGCGCCGGGGTGTACCACTGGACGCCCGACATTTCCAACTACACTAACCCAATCCAGGAAATGAATTTCCAGATGGCCGGACTCGATGACCTCAATACGGAAAACCCGGCGGTACGGCAGGCGTTGCGAAAAAGTTATGGCTACTGGATTAGTGAGGTGGGCGTGGACGCTTTCCGCGTCGACACGGCGTTCTACGTGCCACCCACGTTTTTCAGCGACTTCCTGAACGCTAAAGATGCGCAACAGCCCGGAATCGCGGCGGTCGCCAGGCAGACGGGGCGGGACAATTTCCTGGTGTTCGGTGAGGGTTTCTCGATCGACAAACCCTATTCCGACAAGGAAGCCCGAAAGGTCGAGCGCTATGTGACGGCACCCGGCGGACGGCCTCTCCTGTCCGGCATGCTGAATTTCTCGCTGTACGGGGCCATGGGGGACGTGTTCGCGCGCGGACATCCCAGCGCCGAACTCGGCTATCGCATCACGTCCCTCATGAAGGTACATAAACGGCCACACCTGATGCCTACGTTCATCGACAATCACGATGTTGATCGATTCCTGGCCGGCGGATCCGAGGCCGGTCTGCGGCAAAGCCTGCTTGCGATGATGACGCTGCCAGGAATACCCACCATCCTTTACGGGACCGAGCAGGCATTTACGGAATCGCGTGCGGCTATGTTCAAGGCAGGGTTTCAATCGGGCGGACGCGACCGCTTCGATACGCAAGCGCCGCTCTATCGCTTCATTGCGGATATCAGCGCGTTGCGCCGAAACCACCGCGTGTTTTCGCGCGGCATCCCGGCGGTATTGAGCGCCAATTCTGCGATGCCGGGCGCGCTCGCGTGGCGAATGACCCATGAACAGGATTCGGCGGTCATCGTACTGAACACTGCGGATGACGAAACGCTGATGGACAACGTACAGACGAACTTGCCGGCGGGCACGGTATTGCGCGGGCTGTTCGGTCTCTCCGGCACGCCTCCGCATATTATCGTCGGCGCCCATGGCAAGATTTCCATGAAGCTCGCGGCGCGTAGCGGCCAGGTCTGGCAGGTGACGAGCGATAAAGTGGCGCCACCGGTCGCTCCGGCACAGTTGACAATGAGCGCGCTTCCACCTTCAGCTCAACATGCTGATTTTACCGTTAGCGGCACCGCCGGCAATATCGCGAATTTCCAACTTGTCGTCGACGGCGCAATTACTTCGTCCGAACGCATTACGCCTGGGGAAGATGGCCGTTGGAGCGCTATCGTGCGTACCGGCGACATGATCAGGCCCGACGTTCAACACCGTGTCGTGGCATGGGCCGGTCAGGACCAGGCTATGGCCTCCGCGACACAGGCGTTTCGCGTGGCACGCGATTGGACAGTGCTGGCGGATATCGCAGACCCTGCCGGTGACGATATCGGCGCGCGGGGGTCATACCGATACCCCACCGATCCGGGCTGGGGCCGCAACCGTCAGCTGGATATCCGGCGCGCGAAAATTTCCGGCGCCGGCGGCGCGATCAAAATCGAATTCACCATGAATAAAATCACCACGACATGGCGCCCGCCCAATGGATTCGATCATGTGGCGTTTTCCGTTTTCCTTGAAATTCCCGGCCGTGCCGGTGGCGGGAAAGCAATGCCATTCCAAAACGCCATGCTGCCGGCGGGAATGCGCTGGCACTACCGCCTGCGCGCCAACGGTTGGACCAACTCGCTCTTCACAGCGGATGGCGCAAGCGAATCGGCGGAGGGGAAATTGTCCTCCCCCGCAGCTGAAATATTTGTCGATCACAAAAAGAATACGGTGAGTTTTGTGCTGCCGGCGCGCGCATTGGGAAATTTGTCGTCACTGTCGGGCGTGAAAATTTACGCCACAACCTGGGACTACGATGGCGGCTATCGGACATTGTCAGAAACCGCGCAGCCGATGGCTTTTGGCGGACGCAAGACCGAAGCGGATCCGCTGGTGATGGATGACACACCGGTAATCACGCTCCCCTGAAATCCGGGGCCGCGACGCCTGGAAACCGTTAGCGAGCCGATGCCGCAGGCCGATTGCTTGCTGCAGATGGCTGAATGACCGGCTGTGCAGGCACCTCGCTTGCCGGCTCAATTCTTTGTTCGCTCTTCGGCGCCTCTTTAAGCGGTTCTTTCGGGCTCTCCTTCGCCGGGTCTTTCACTGTTTCCGGTGCCTGCCGCGCCGTGATGGCGATACGAATTGTCACCTGCTCACCCACGGTATGGGCCCAGGCCTTCATGCCGAAATCAGAACGCTTTACCATTAATTCAGCGTCGGCGCGGCAGTAAGCGGGTTCCGCGTCTGCGGCGGCAACACAACCGGAACTGGTCACTGTCAGCGTGACGGGCCGCGTCCTGCCAACTAGTGTGAGACTGCCTTCCACGGCTCTTAGTTTGTTTTCCTCGAACACGAAACGTGAAGACCTGAAATCGATCGACGGGAATTTCTCCGCATCGAAGAAATCCGGCCCTCGCGCGGAGGCCCGGGCTTTTTCGGTGCTGGCTTCGAGCGTGGTGGTGTCTATAAAGACTTCGATATGTCCCTGGTGCGAGGCGGGCTCGTAGATCAGCATTCCCGTGGTCCGGCGAAACTCACCGCGAATGGGAAAGAGGCCCAGGAAATTAACCTCGAATCCGGCCTTCGTATCCTTGGGGTCAATGCGATAGGTGGCGGCACTGGCGGGCACAGTCGCCGCCAGCCACGCGAATGCGAGCCCACGCAGCGCCGCGCACACGTAGCGCGGCCGGCTACTCATCATCCATCAACGAAGCGGCACGTTGCCAGGTTTCGAGGGTGCGGCGGTCACGCTTGGTGGGCCGGCCCTTGAAAATCGGCGCGGGCATGTCCCGCAGTTCGGCATGCAGTTTTTCGCGCGCGGCAATGCTCTCCGCAGTTTCGGCAAAGAGTTCGCGCGCGATGGTGGCTGACCCGCGTTTTTCTGAAACCGACAAGACGTTGACGATAAATTCGTACGGCGGTTTGCGCACGTGGATTTCATCGCCGGGCTTGACCGATTTCGCGGGCTTGGCGCGATCACCGTTCAGTTCGATGTGTCCGGCGGCGATGGCTTCGATGGAGAGCTGGCGCGTCTTGAAAAAACGCGCGGCCCACAGCCATTTGTCCAGGCGGACGGTTTGGGGAATTTCTACTGACACAATGTCCTGGATCTCATTTCCTGCGATGCACGAACGAAATAATGCGGGAACAACAGCGTGTCATCAGCGCGCTTTCGCACTCAGCTTTACCGTCGCCACATTCATCGGCAGTCCCGTCCCGGTGTCGTACTCCGCACCGGCTAGCACGCCGAGTCGCGCAATATCCTCGGCCGATTTTTTGCTTTTCCATACCGCGTACATGGCGCCCAGCGCAAAATCTCGGCCCGAGCCGATCGACCAGAATTTGTCGAACTCGAACACCTCGCGCATCGAGTAGACGCCGAAGATGCCGGAAGGATTGGCCACCAGCGCGGTCAGTTGCGAGGATTCGTACGGATCATCCTCTTCCTCCTTGGGATTCAAAAAGGCTTCGTCTTTCAGGATCGGATGAATCTTGCGAAAGCTTTCGTAGATTTCCTCACGGCCGTTGAAGGTAAATTCGGGCCGCTTTTTCAACAGGCTTTCCAGCACCAGCTGGTGTGCGGCGCTGCCGGCGATGCCGAAATAGGAATTGCCGTGTTTCAGTAATTTTTCCGGCGCAGCATCGTGCACGCTGGCCAGTTTGGTCGAGCCGAACGTGGTCAGCGTGTCGCCGGCAATCACCACCTGTCCGTCTTTTTTCACCACAACGATAGTGGTCATGATTTTTCCTTTCGCGGGAACAGCGTGCGGGAATAGTGCCCCGTGGGCCAACAGGACACATTCACAAATTTTTTTGAACCAAAACTAAAGCACTGGCGCGGCTTCACAGGCAAAAATGGCTGGAAAAGCGCGCCAGTGCTTGAGTTTTAATATTTTATACGGATTTTGCCGAATTCGTTACATACGGTTTCTCCAAGCATAACCTGCCCGCCTATACTTACGCTGCCGCATTTGGACGGGCATCCAGCAACCGGCGTTTTGGCCACAGGGGTCACGGGAAGTTCATGAAATTCATCGACATCAGGCGCGAGGAATGGCCGGCCTTTTTGTGGTCGTTCGCGTATTTCTTTTTCCTGCTGTGCGCCTATTACGTGCTGCGCCCGGTGCGCGACGAAATGGGCATCCAGGGCGGCATCAAGAACCTGCCGTGGCTGTTTACCGGCACTTTCGTCGGCATGCTGATCGTCACACCGCTGTTCGGCTGGATTTCCTCACGCTGGCCGCGGCGCAAATTCCTGCCGGCGGTGTACGCCTTCTTCATTGCAAACCTGTTCCTGTTCTACGTCGCCATGCAGAGCAAGACGCTGGACATGATGCATGTGGCCTCGGCATTTTTTATCTGGCTGTCGGTGTTCAATTATTTCGTCGTGAGCGTGTTCTGGAGCTTCATGACCGACATCTACGACAACCTCACGGCCAAGCGCCTGTTCGGCGCCATCGCGGCCGGTGGCAGTGTCGGCGCGATGACCGGGCCTATCATTACCGCAGCGTTGGTGAAGTCCGTCGGCATACCCAACCTCTTGCTGATTTCCTGCGTGCTGCTGGGCTTTGCGGTGGTGTGCATCGTCGGCCTCGGCCGCTGGGCCAAGGAACGGCAGAAGGAACGCGGCATTGACAACGCCGCCGATGAACAGGCCATGGGCGGCGGCGTGCTGGACGGTATCAAGCTGGCGCTGGCTTCACCTTACCTGCTCACCATCTGCGGCTATATTTTCATGCTGCAGGGGCTGGGTACCTTTTTCTATCTCGAGCAGGTGCGGGTGATGGCGGAGAACCTGCCGAACTCGGTCGACCGCGCGCAGTTGTTCGCGCAGCTGGACCTGGCGGTCAACACGGTCACCTTGCTCACGCAAGTCTTCATCACCAGCGCGCTGCTGCGCAGGATGGGCCTGATTTTCTGTTTGGTGCTGCTGCCGTTGCTGGCGATATTTACGCTGGGCGTCACCGGCATCTTGCCGACGCTTGCCGTCATCTCCATTTCCACCGTGATCCGCCGCGCCAGTGAATTCGCTATCGGCAAGCCGGCGCGCGAAATTCTCTATACCGTCGTGTCACGCCAGGAACGCTACAAGGCCAAGAATGTGATCGACACGGTCGTCTCGCGGGGCAGCGATGTGGTGGTGACCTGGGGCCACGCCGGCCTGCGTGGCCTGGGCATGGGTACGTCGCAGATCGCGTTTACCGTGATGCCGCTGTGCTTCTTCATGATCGGTGCAGGCATCTATCTCGGGCGCGCGCAGGAACAGCGCCGGCAGCCCGCCATGCCGGAAGACAAGTCCGCCGCAATCGCGTGATCGGTCAAGCCAGTCATTGTTTCCAAATGGACCGTCCCGGAGATGCGCGAAGCCTCGCCATCCCGTCGATTAATTGCCGTCGTCCCCGCGCAGGCGGGGACCCAGCGGCGTTGCTCGCGTACGTGGCGCATTTGCGAACGACACCGGGTCCCCGCCTCCG
>JBDTWS010000013.1:0-38439 GCA_040006575.1 Betaproteobacteria bacterium | reverse complement strand
AGCAATTCCGTATACGTATCTTTCAGCACCGCGCTTGAGAACGTGCGGCCGCCTGCGTAATAACGCCGCGCCAGGTGCCCCAAAGCATATGTGGTCGCGAAAGACATGCCCGAACTGATCGACTGTTTTGCCACGCCGCCCAGCAGACCGCCGATGAGGCCGCCACCGAACAAGCGTCCCACCAGCTTGACGCCGATCTGCTCGACATACTGCGAAGCCATTCCGACGCCGGCGGTGGCGAGGAAATCCTTGATGTGGCCGCGGTCGAGCTCAAAGCCGTACGACTTGCCGATGCGATAAACCATTTTCATTTGCAGCGGGATGATCGCCATCGAGGCGAGTGATTCCGGCAGCAGTTCCAGCGCGCCATTGAGAATCGCGTAGTGAAGGATGGCCTGGTCCTGTTCTTCCACACTCATGTTGCTGGCGAGCCTGGCGGGCTCGAAAGAAGTTGTGCCGCCGAGTGGCGCGACGGCCAGTGAACTCGCCTTGGCGTCGAAGACAACGGCGGCCTGCATGTCGGCTGTTGCCAGCCCCAGCTTTGCCTGCAGGTTGGCGAGGAACGCGCGCTCGATGGCACTCTGCGCGCCATCCGCGTCGCACACGCCGACCGCCAGTTCATACGCGAGCTTTTTCGATTCGGCGCCCGCCAGTGCACTCGTTGCCGAGTCCAGCGAGGCGCGATTGAGGATCACATCCTGGTAGATCGCGGCGACATTGATTTCGCTGTTAGCTGAGAGCGAAGTCGCGACGCGTTTTATTTCGGCGCGTTCGCTATCGGTGTTGTTACCGTCGGCAAAGGCGGCCATCAGTGCGATGGTAACGAGGGCAGTTTCTTCCTGTGGCGTCATGGGGTTACTCCGGTTTTTTTAAAAATCAAAGTCAAGCATGGGGGCGGCTTCCAGGCCATAAATGGCCTGCGAGGCAGGCTGGATGGACTTCTTACCTTGTTAAGGCTTCCATCCCGGCTGGCTAAATGTCACTGACGACACGATTTCGTCCCGCATTTTTCGCCGTGTAGAGCCGCGCGTCTGCGGCTTCAATCAGCGCTTCCAATGCATAAGGTTCGCGCAGATCTGCCGTGCTCGCCACGCCGATACTGACGGTGACCGCGAGCCCCGGCTGAATGCCGTCCCAGAAATACGTCGCCACACTGTGATTGAGGCGGCGCGCCACGTCGATGCCGACCGCGAGATCGGTTTGCGGCAGCGCCAGCATGAATTCCTCGCCGCCATAACGCGCCGGGAAATCGGCATAGCGGCAGTTCTGCCGCATGAGATCCGCCAGCGTATGCAGCGTGCGATCACCGATGGCGTGGCCGTGGCGATCATTGACTTGCTTGAAGTGATCCACGTCGATCATCAGCAGCGTGACCGGCTGGTCGGCGCGCGCACGCGACAGGGCGGATTGCAACCATTGTTCGAGCGCGCGGCGATTCGGCAGGGCCGTGAGGCTGTCTTCCTTGGCCAGTTTTTCCCACTGGTTGGAAAAACTTTTCAGCGATAGCGTGATCTCGCGGCGCTCGGCGTTGCTGCGTGCTTCCTGATCGGTGAGTGCGGTCTCGAGCGAGCGCACTTTTTTAAGCGCGCCCAGTGCAGCAGCGAGATCGCCCAGTCCCTCGTGCGCCTGCGAGATGCCGGCGTATGCATCGCACTGCTCGCGCTTGGAGCCGTCGGCGAGATGCACCAGCGCGTTGTGATATGCGCCGAGCGCGTCGGTCCAGCGTTTCAGCTTGCAGTAGACCGAGCCCATTTCATTGAAGGTGATGGCGATGTTGGCGCGCATCTTGTAGGTCTGGTACTGGCGCAGCACATCGTCCAGCGTGACCAGCGCGCCCTCGAAATCCTCGACGAATCGTTGCGCGATGGCGTAGTTGCCGCGGGCGATGGCGCTGATGCGCCGGATGCCGGCGGCCTGCGCTTCATTGGCCAGGCGGTCCCACTGCGCGAGGTACGGACGGTACGCTTCGACGCGCTCGGGACCTTCGGGATAATCGGCTTCCACCTGGCGGTTGTACGCGTTCAACAGTGAGCTGCGCGCGCCGAACCAGTCCATCACGTTGCCGAGTTCGTGAAAGGCACGAACGCTGCGCTCAAGATAGTCCACCGCCTGCGTGTGCCGGCCGATGATGGACGACGAGACACCCATGCGCCGCCACACACGCGCCTCGAGATCGTGCGCGCCGACGCGCGTGGCCAGCTGCTCTGCATCGACGAAATATTTGAGCGCCGCCGCGTGGTCCTCGATCATTTGCAGCGCCTGGCCCGAATGCAGGATGGCCTCGGCCTCGGCCTCGGTGTCGTCGTGCATCTGCGCGGCGTTTCGCGCTTCGGCCGCTACTCCGCCCAGTGCGAGGATGTCGCCGTTGGCGGCGTGCAAATGGCCGAGTACATTCAGCACCAGCGCACGGTCAGAGGCATCGACGGTGCCCAGAAGTTTTTCCGCATCGCGCTGTGCGGCCACGCCATCGCCTGCGTTGATCGCGAGGCGAATGCGGGCGATCTCTTCCCTGACCGAGGTCGGTGCCGGCCCCTCGCCCTTTAAAGCGGTCTTGGCGACATGGGTTGGCCGGCCCGGTTGGCTAGGCGGGCTGGGTTGACTTGGCTGGCTCGGCTGACTTGGTTGTGACACGGAGAGGGGACGATAGTGGCTACGAACGTGGAGCGTGGAACGTGAGTGGACCCGAAACCAATTATGAACAAATGACAATCTACAACATTGGCGGGCCGGCGCGCGTGCGCTTCTGCTGTGAGGCCATACCGGCGATGGCCTGGTCCATCCGCACCAGCGTGCCGGTGAAGCGAATCCCGGTTTCCTGGTGCAGGCGTTCTGCATCGGCACGCAGCATAGACATCTCCAGCGCCACTTTGTCCCCTTCGATCGCAAAAGCGATGGCGTTGCCGCCCTCCACGGGTCCCAGCGCCAGCACGCGATCCTGGAAAGCCGCGCGCAGGTTGTCGATCTGCTGTCGGTAGCCGTGGGCGCGGCCGAACAGGTTCAGCACCAGCAGGCCGCGCCGCGTGAGACGGGCGCGGCAGTCTCGATAGAAGGCTTCGGTACCCAGTGCGCCGAAGCGGGCGTTATGGTCATAGCCGTCGACCATGATGCAATCGTATTTGTCCTTGTGGGTTGGCGGCGATTGCCTGTTGTTGGGCTCGGCATCCTGTGGGCCTGCCTTCCCCGCCATCCAGGCCACGCCGTCTGCGATGTGGATATCGATGTTGGCTTTTTCGCGCGCATCCGCACTCGGCAGCTTGAACGATTGCTCCGCCATCGCCACCACGGCGGGATTGATTTCAACAATAGTTTGTTTTGCATCTGGACGATGGCGTTGCCAGAATTTGGTCAGCGAGGCCGCACCCAGGCCGACCTGCAAAATGCGCCGCGGCCATTCGCTGTCGGGACGCAGCAGCAGGCATGCCGCCATCTCGCGGGTGTATTCGAGCTCGAGTGCGTACGGACGCGCGATGCGCATGGCGCCCTGCACCCATTCGGAACCGAAATGCAGGAAGCGTACGCCGGCTTCCTCGGACGTTTCGATGCTGTGCGCGGGACGTTTTTTGACGCCCGGGCGGGCCGTGATGTCGGGACGGGTTGTGACGACAGGACGGTTTATGACGACGGGACGGTTTAAGGATTTCAAGATGCGGCGATCAGGACGGCGGGACGCTCAGCTTAATCGATCAAACCGCCTGCATCGTAAAAAGGATAGGGGCCGTCGAAATTTCCGATATAGGCAATGTGCGAGACCAGGCCGGTGTCCGGATGCCATTTGTGCAACTGGTAGGCCGGCGGCTCCATGACGAATTGCGAGGGCGCATCGTCGCTGAGGTCGAGCACCACCTGGTGCGCGGGGCTGGGCGCGGTGGACGCGAGCGTTCCCGCCCAGCGCACCTGTATCGGGCGATGCAGATGGCCGCACAGGATCCGCTCGACTTGCGGATGCTGTTTGACGATCGCCTTTAGCGCTTCGGCATTGGCGAGGCCGATGGCGTCCATGTGGCCGATGAAAGTTTTGAAGGGTGGGTGATGCATCAGGATCAGCGTGGGGCGGTCCGGTGCTTCACTCAATTTTTGCTCAAGCCAGGCCAGCCGGGTAGCGCAGAGTTCGCCGCCACTTTGCCCGGGGATGACCGTGTCCAGCGCCACGATGCGCACGGGCAGGTCCTCGATAACGTACTGGATGAACGGCAGCGATTGCGTGAGATAGCGGTGTTCGGGGAACGCGGCGCTCATGTTTTCGCGATGATCATGGTTGCCGGGAATCATGAAGAGCGGAATGCCTTGTTGTTCAAAGGGCGCCAGCAGTTCGCGCAGGTACGCGTATTCCTCGGGGCGGCCGAAATCGGTGAGGTCGCCGGTGGCGATGATGATGTCGGGTTTTTGTTTCAGCGCGCGGATGTGCTCGACGCATCGCGCCAGCATGTCGCTGGTGTCGACCACGCCGTATGAAAGTTTCCCGGGCGTTTTGATATGCAGGTCGCTGATCTGGCAGATGAGCATGGTTTATTCCAGGAAAAGCAGTGACTCGGCATCGACCGCAATCGGCACGATATCGCCGGGTTTGAATTCGCGGCGCTCGACGGTTTCTGCGGTGATGCTCTGCTCACCACCGATATCGAGGATGAGGCGCGTGTGATCGCCGAGGAAAAAAGCGCTGATGATTTTGGCGTGAAGGTGCGCCTCGCCGGCATCGACCAGGCGGACATCTTCGGGGCGAAACAAAATTTCCGGCGCGATGCGCGGACCGACTTTCAGCAAGCCGCTGGGCAGGCGCAGGCCGTCGCCTTCCACCACACCCTGGACGCGATTCATGCTGCCGATAAAGTCGGCAACAAATCGCGTCGCCGGCCGGTAATAGATTTCGCGCGGTGCACCGATCTGCGCGATGCGGCCTTTTTCCATCACGGCAATGCGATCCCCCAGCGCCATGGCTTCGGACTGGTCGTGGGTGACATACACCGCGGTGATCTTCAGGCTGCGCAACAGCCGGTCGATTTCACTACGCAGCGACTCGCGCAATTTTGCATCGAGTGCCGTCAGCGGCTCGTCCAGCAGCAGCACCCGCGGCCGCACCGCCAGTGCGCGCGCCAGCGCCACGCGCTGCCGTTGTCCGCCGGAGAGCTGGTCGATGCGGCGTTCGGCAAAATTGTCCAGATGCATCATGGTCAACATTTCCGCGACGCGCTGTTTCTTTTCCCCCTCAGGCATGCCGCGCACCTTAAGGCCATATGCGATATTTTCGGCCACGCTCATGTTGGGAAACAGCGCGTAACTCTGGAACACCATGCCGACGTGACGCTGCTCGATGGGCAGGGCGGTCACATCCTGCGTGCCAAAAAATACCTGTCCGCCTTCATCGGGCTGCTCGAGGCCGGCGATGATGCGCAGCATCGTGGTCTTGCCGCAACCTGACGGTCCGAGCAGCACCAGTGTTTCGCCGGGCTCGATTTCAAGCTGCACCGGATCCAGGGCTCGCGTGCCGTCCGGAAAAGTCTTCGCGCATTGCGCGAGGCGAATACCTACGGTGTTCAGGTTGACGTTCTGGCTATCCATGTTTTGCCTTGGTCGGTCGGGCGGGTTCACTCATCCACTGCATGGCGACAAGCAGCGGGATGATCATGATGAAAAAGACGATGGTGTAGGCCGAGCCGATCTCGAGCCGCATCGAGGCGTAACTGTCGGCGAGGCCGACAGGCAACGTCATCGTCAGCGGCGTGTGCAGCATCCAGGTGATATTGAATTCACCCATCGACAGGGTGACCACCATCAGCGCGCCGGCAAGGATGCCCTGGCGGCAGTTGGGCAGGATGACGTGGAAGAAACGCTGCGTGAATGTTGCGCCGAGGCTGGCTGCCGCGTCTTCGAGTGTTTTCAAATCAATCGCGCTCATCACGGCCAGCACCGATCGCACCATGAACGGCAGTGTGAACAGCACATGGCCGACAAGGATGAATGTCCAGCTGATGCGAAACGCGCTGAACTGGCCGTAGAGCAGGATCAGCGCGAGCGCGGTTGCCAATCCGGGTACGGCCACCGGCAACACCAGGAGCTCTTCCACCCAGCGCGTGTAGCGGTTTTGCTTTCGCGCCAGCACGTACGCCGCGGGGATGCCGATGAGCAACGTCACCGCCAGCGTGGCCAGTGAAATGCCGATCGAAAGAAAAATGGTTTTGCTGTACAGCGACCAGACTTCAACGACCCATCGCAAGGTCAGCCCGCTCTTGATGCCGACAAAAAAATTCTCGGTGACACCGGCCAGGATAGACAGCACGACGGGCACCAGCAGGAACGCGCATACCGTGATGGTGAAGGTGAGCTGCAGGTAAAAATGCGCGCTGCGTTTCATGCTCATGCCGCCGCCGCGACAGTGGAGCCCGCCATCGAGCGCGCCAGCGCCAATGCCAGCCAGGTGATCACGCCCAGCACAATCGAGAGTGCCGCCGCCAGCGGCAGGTTGGCGTAGTTGGTGAATTCGCTGTAGATCGTGATCGGCAGCACGTTGATCTTGGTGGCCAATGTGAATGCGGTGCCGAACGCGCCCATGCTGGTGGCAAAGCATATTGCGCCCGAAGAAATGAGCGCGGGCCTAAGGCCCGGGATCATCACGTCACGCACCACCTGCCACGGTGACGCCCCCAGCGAACGCGCCGCCTCTTCCAATGCACCATCGAGTTTTTCCGCGGCGGCCATGATGGTGAGGATGACGCGCGGAATCGAAAAATAAAGATAACCGAGGAACAGCCCGGTCATCGAATAGGCGAGCACCAGTTTCTCGCCGAACATCCATTCGGTGACGCTGCCGACAAGTCCCTGCCGTCCCACCAGCAGGATCACCATGAAGCCGACCACGACACCGGGAAATGCGAGGGGAAATGTCAGCGTCGCGATGAGGAAACTGCGGCCGATGAATCGATTGCGCTGCAGGAACATCCCGGCAATGCCGGCGATGATAATGGTGACAACCGTGACCCCGGCCGACAGTGCGACTGTTGAAATGAGGCTGCTGAGATAACGCGAATCGGTGACCACCGCCCAATACGCGGAGACGCCCATTTCACCACTGGCGCCGACCGACAGCAGGCGCGCCATCGGCAGCAACCAGAAGGCAGAGAAGACAATAAACACCGGCAACACCAGCAGGCTGTGGCGCAGCGCCTCGCGGCGGGTCGGCTTCATCGTCCTGCCGGGTGAACGTGTTGAGACAGGCAATGTGCGCCCATCTCAACCCTCACCGTTTGCTGTCACCCTTGTTATTTCACTTCCTTCAGATAACGATCTGAAAAGCCTTTTTGCGCTTCTTCCATCTTCGCGTAGTCGATCGACTTCGCACGCGCGTATTCCTTTGCGGGCAGGAATTTCGCCGCAGCTTCTTTCGACACTGCACTGGCGCGCACCGGGCGCAAGTAAGCGTTGGCCCATACTGCCTGGCCTTCGTCGGACAGCACAAAATCCAGTACCTTCTGGCCGTTGGCGGCGTTGGGACCCTTGGTCACCAGCGACATGACGTACGGGACGACAATCGTGCCTTCGGCCGGAATCACAAACGCGACGTTGGCCTTGTCCTTGTATTTGGCACGATAGGCATTGAAATCGTAATCAAGCAGGATCGGAATTTCGCCCGACAGCACGCGCGCGTACGAAGTCTGCTTCGGCACGATGGGTTCGTTCTTCTGCAATTGCGAAAAGTATTTGATAGCGGGACCGAAGTCATTCAAGTTGCCGCCCATTGCCTGGTTCACGGCGACTGCACCGACGTAGCCGACAAATGCGCTGGGTGGATCGAGGTAGCCGATCATGCCCTTGTACTCGGGCTTCAACAGGTCGGCCCAGGATTTCGGCACCGGCTTGCCCTTGAGCGCATCGACGTTGACCATGAAGCCCAGCGTGCCGGAATGAATCGCGAACCAGGCGCCGTCGGGATCTTTCAATCCATCCGGAATGTCGGCCCATTTGGCGGGCTTGTAGCCGGTGACCACGCCGGCCTTCTTGGCGAGGATGCCGAAGGTGATGCCGAGGTACGTGACATCGGCCACGGGGTTGGCTTTTTCAGCGACCAGCTGCGATAGCGACTGGCCCGAATTCTTGTTGTCCTGCGGCACGGTGATGCCGGTTTTTTCCTTGATCAATTTGAGCTGCGTGCCCCAGTCGGCCCACTCGGGCGGACAGTTGTAGCAGATGGCGGTTTGCGCGGCAGCCGGTAACGCAAAAGCGACAGCGAACAATGACGCAGCCAGCACGCGAATGTGGCTTAGCCTGGTTGAAAGCATGGGTTCTCTCCTGTGATGGAATCGGTGACGTGAGGCGATTCGTGCGGCAGCGCGTCAAAAGCTGGCGCGGCGCGGGATATTTTTTATTGGTTCGCGCAGTTAATTATGCCGCATCTGCAAGTCAGGCATATTGCATAAGATCATGCGGACGTCGAGGGCGATGCTAACGATTTCACACTTTGAACTCAAGCACTGGCGCGGCTTTCCGGGCATAAATGCCTGCGGAAGCCCGTCAAATGGCGTTCTTGCTGGTCAGGTGCTCCGCCACGATGCTGCGCCTGTCGGAACTCAGTGCAGGTTTTTCTTGCCCGGATCTGATTGCGCTGAACCGGGATTGCGCGATGTCACCTTGGGCCGGTCACGCAACGACTGGAAGTATTTGTAGATGTCGACAGCCAGCATCGGCAAGTCTTCACGGCATTCCCGTAGCAAGTCCGCCATTTCTTTCGGCTTGATTTGCTTCAGCGCTTTCGGATCGATCTCGCCGGCCAACAGGCTGATGGGAAACAGCAGGTCGTCGATCTCTTCATCCTCGCCTGCCTCAACCCACGGCACGCTGGAGAACTCGACGCCATCGATGTAAGCCTGGCACCAGGCACCGTAATCGTATTCGCCTTCCGCGTCATTAGCGGTGGGTTCGGCGTCGAAATTCAACACCAGCCCAAGCGATTCGCCTTTCCTGAGGTCGGCAGCAATTTCGGCGTGGAAACGCAGCAACAGCGCCTTGATCTCCTGCGCCTGCGATTCATTTTCGTAATCAGGATTGCCGAGGACGGCCGGCAGCCATTGTTCCGGTGCGACCGGTTCGGGCCCGCTCAGCACGGCACAGACAAAACCCTGGATCTCATCGAGACCCATGGACTGTTTGATGAAAGGCGGCGAAGCCAGCAACGACTCGAGATGGGTAATCTCGGCATCGGTCAGCGGCTGGGAAGTGGTTTCGGGTGCGGTCATGGGGTTTCCGGATCGGTTTCGTTGTAACAAATATAGCCTGCCTGCCCGCAATTTGCCGTCACTTGTAGGACTTTGCGGCGAGTGCGAGAAAAGTGCACCGTGCAGTGTGACATCCGCAACATCCACTTACATGGCAACGGCGTAAAAATCGTGAACTCGCCCCACATGTAACAGTCCAACTTGCAGTCAACGAATCACCCTTTGCACCCGTTTTGAATTATTGGTTAATCCGCTGCCGCGATGCCGCGCCAGCCAAATGCAACGCAGGAGGTAATGATCATGAATAAATTGTTGATGGTTTCCATTGCAGCCGCCGTATCAGGAATGTCGGGCCTGGCCGCAGCACAGGAAGTCGGCAAGGTGATTTCCAGCACACCCGTCACACGTGAAGTGGCGTTCCCGCAAAAGCAATGTGCGCCCGATGCGAATTCGCGCGATGCATGCCGCTCCGCAACGACATATGAGACGCGCACCATTGGTTACAAGGTTGTCTACGAATACGCGGGCAAGCAGCACGAAGTGCAACTGCCTTTCCCGCCAGGCGCCACCATTGAACTCGATGTGACACCTGCGGGGCAGGCAATGCAGTCGCAGCCTTACTCGGGAACCGCGACGCAATTGAGCCCGGACGTGCCTGTGGAGCGTGTTTATGTTGACCGCGTAGAACGCGTCTATCGCGAACCGGTGTATGTCGATGACACAGCGTACTATCCCGCACGCCCTTACTATCCGGGCTATTACGCCTCACCGGTGTATCCGCTGTTGGGGGTGGCCTTGGGATATTCGTGGGGCTATGGGCGTGGTTGGCATGGCGGCGGCGGTTACGGTTGGGGACATCATCGCCGTTAGGAATTTTGTGCCGGTATTTTCCGCCGGCAAAAAAACGAACGCCGGCGACATGCCGGCGTTTTTTTTGGACGAGTGGAAACGTAGCATTGTTGAAAAACGCTATTGCCACTAGCTGAACAGGCGCTTCACCGCGTCCGCATCAAACCGGTAAACCTGGTTGCAGATATCGTCCTTCACTTCAACGTAGCCCAGTTCGGCCAGGGTCGCTTCCACTTCTTCGCGACCGAGTGACCTCAACATGTCTTCGACTTTTTGCGGATCGCGCTTGCACGCGTAGGTGACCGCCTTGGGTTCATAAAGACGAACGTCCTCTTCATGAAACAGGCGCCCCAGCAGCTGGTCTGCCGGCAGCGTCGTGAGTTCAGCATCGCTGACACTGGCGGCAAGCTGCTCCACGCGCGCCCAGCCATCGGGATCCTTGATGTCGGCATTCGGCAGCTTCTGCAACAGCAAAGCGCCCGCACCGCCGCCGCTTGCAACGCTTGCCGACAGCCAGAGATGTGTCGGCAGTTGCTCGGACAAGTCGAAGTAGTGTTCGAAACATTCGGCCACCGTGAGTCCCGACACCGGGACGATGCTCTGGTACACCTGGGTATTGCTGTTGTAGGTAAGCGTCATCGCCAGCGTGCAATCCTCGACCCATTCGGAGAAGGTGGCCGCGCTGTCCTTGAAATCGGGGGAGCACATGCCGCGCACACCCAGCTCGCTTGAGCAATCCACCACGGCCAGCGGACCGGTGTAAATCGCATTCCTGCCGCTGGTATGGGGTTTGCGCTGGATCTGCAGCGAGGCCTTGCCGGGTTGCTTCAGGCCCGCGCCGACCAGCACCGCCACGCAGGCCATTTCACCCAGGAACTGGCAGATGTTGGCGGCATAGTGACGACTGATATGCATGTCGCGCCACACATCGCTGAGTCGCACCACCTGGCCGCGAACATCGAGATTTTCCAGGGTAAAACGGCGGCTGTAGTTGTTGCGTGACGACTCGTTTGTCATGGATTGATTTTAGCAATAAACACATGCTGGGAAGCCAGAGCGTCAATCGCCGACGCCGGGTTTACACGCCTTGTATCGTTCGATAAATCGCTTTTCTAATCTTGCGCCCAGTCGATCTCGCTGATGAACCAGTCGCGGAAGGCGCGGACTTTTCGGCTCATGGCGTGCTGCGGCAGGCAGACCAGGTGATAGCTTTGTTCCGCCGGGACTTCGACATCGAACAGCTGCACCAGCTTGCCATTGGCGATATCGTTGCCGATCAGAGAACGTCGCGCCAGCACGATGCCTTCACCGGCGATGGCCTGCTGCAGGAACAGCGCAGCGTCGTTGTAATCGATGCCGTTCATGGGCGGCGCCATGTCGACACCGGCGGCGGCGAACCACGTCTCCCACAAGGTGGGCTCGTTGCGGAACAACGGCAGCCCTGATAGCTGTGAGGGTTTGGTCGGCAGTTTGCCGCGGCGGAATTTCGGGCTGCACACGAGGAAATAGGTATCACCCGCCACCCGTTCGCTATGCAGGCCGGGCCAGGGACCGGTGCCGAAACGAATGCCGATATCCACGCCATCGGTGACGAAGTTGGCGCGCGTTTGCAAGGCCTCTACGGAAATTTCATATTGCGGATGGGCTTCGAGGAATTTACCCAGGCGCGGCATCAGCCAGCGACTGGCGAATGACGGCAGCACGCTTATCTTCAGTTTGCGTTCGCGTTCGACGGGATTGAGCGCCTCCACGGCCTCCGACACTTTACTGAGTGCACTGCGCACTGCTTCAGCCAATCCCGCACCCTCGGGCGTCAGCACCACGCGTCGGCCCTCTCTCGCGAACAAGGCGACCCCAAGATGATTTTCCAGCGAGCGAATCTGGTGGCTGATCGCACCGTGCGTGACATTGAGTTCGATTGCCGCCGCCGAAAAACTTTGCAATCGCGCAGCCGCTTCCAGCACGGGAAGGGTGGTCATGGGAGGCAGTCGTTTCATGATTCGAGTGTGAGTTATTTTCAACCAAACAGTCAGAAATGATCGTTTGTGCGCGCATCGTGGACGCCTTAAATTAGCAGCGTGGCAAACGTCACATGAACAGAAGCACAGTAAATTATTTCACATTATGAGCGCGAGGAACAACATGAAATCCATGACCATGAAGTTGGGTGAAGGCAGCGATATCCGCGTGGCCCTGAATACCAACCAGACCGCGTCGACCACTGAGGCACTGGGTCTCGCGATGGAAGTCATTCGCGGCAGCGTGTGGGTGACGCTTGAAGGTGTGCGAGAAGATTACGTACTGAACCCCGGCGAGCGCCTTCCCGTGCAGGGACGAGGACGCCTGGTGATCCAGGGGCTGGCGCAGAGCGAGATCAAGTTTGTCCGCCACGCTTCGAGTGACGGCGAACCAGCGCTTCGCACTACCGTCGCGCCGCGGCCGGCACGCCAACATGCGTTCCACCCGGGTGAATGCCTGCGCAATTTCGTCGGCGGATTGTCGACGGGCCGACTGAATATCGACAACCCGATCTGACGCGACGAATTGTTTGTTTGCAAATACCGGGAGCGGTGAATATGGTCAGGGTCTGGGGTGATATCTATTCGGGCAATTGCTTCAAGGTGAAGTTGTTGTTGAAGCAATTGAAGTTTCCCTACGAATGGATTCACGTGAATATCCTGGACAGCGAGACACGAACGCCGGAGTTTCTCGCCATGAATCCCAATGGCCGGATACCACTGCTGGAAACTCAGGACGGGACTTTTCTTTCGGAGTCGAACGCGATACTTCATTACCTCGCGCACGACAGCGCCCTCCTGCCCACTGATCGGCTGGAACATGCGCAAGTGTTGCAATGGATGTTTTTCGAGCAGTACAGTCACGAGCCCAATATCGCAACTGCGCGCTACATCATTCGATACCTGGGGCGACCTGCGGCGCGCGAGCAACAACTCCAGGACCGGATGGCGCCGGGATATGCGGCATTGCAGGTCATGGAAAAACACCTTGGATCGCGATTGTTTTTTGTCGGTGAGCGCTACAGCATCGCCGATATCGCGCTTTACGCTTACACGCACGTGGCCAGTGAAGGTGGTTTCGACCTGGCGCCGTATCCAGCGGTAAACGCGTGGCTTGATCGCGTCGGCGCCGAACCCTGTTACGTCTGCATGGACGGCTAGCGGACATGTCACTATTTTCCCGGATATTTATGGGGGAAAATGAGGCCATGCACGCAACTGAAGAATTCCCGGCAGGCGATAGCAGTGTCAATGGTGATGTCGATGAAGACGCCGCAGCCGGCTCCTGGATTCTCTATTTGCTTGAGTGTGAAAATGGCAGCTATTACGCCGGCATCACCACCGATATCGAACGCCGCTTTGCAGAGCATGTATTCGGCATCGGCGCGCGCTACACGAGATCAAACCCGCCGCAGCGCGTGCTGGCCATCAAGGTTTTTCCCGATCGCTCCAGCGCATCGCGCGCTGAGGCTGCGTTGAAAAAACGGCCGCGTGGGGAAAAAATTTCTTTCTTCTCGGAGCAACCAGTCGCTTAGAGAAACGGCCCCGCCGCGGTGGTGCTCTATTCCACCGTCACCGATTTCGCCAGGTTGCGCGGCTTGTCCACATCCGTGCCCTTGACCAACGCTGCGTGATACGCCAGCAGCTGAACCGGGATCGTATGCACAATCGGCGAGAGCGTGCCGCAATGCCGAGGTGCGCGAATGATATGCACGCCCTCGCTCTCGGTGAAATGCGAATCCAGGTCGGTGAAGACGAATAGCTCTCCCCCGCGGGCGCGCACTTCCTGCATATTCGATTTCACTTTTTCCAGAAGCGTGTCATTGGGCGCGATAACCACTACCGGCATGCGACTGTCGACCAGAGCAAGTGGTCCGTGCTTCAGCTCACCGGCCGGATAGGCTTCCGCGTGGATGTATGAAATTTCCTTCAGCTTCAGTGCGCCTTCGAGCGCGATCGGATAGTGGATGCCACGGCCCAGGAAAAGCGCATGCTGTTTTTCCGCGAAGCGATCCGCCCACGCCTTGATCTGCGGTTCAAGATTCAATGCCTGTTGCACGCCACCGGGAACGTAGCGAAGCTGTTCTATATATCCCGCTTCCTGCTCTTTGCTCAGGCGGCCCTTCGCTTTCGCCAACGTGAGCGCCAACGTGAATTGCACGATCATCTGTGTGGTCATCGCCTTGGTGGAGGCGACGCCGATTTCGGGGCCGGCACGTGTGTAGCACACCAGTCGTGACGCGCGCGGAATGGCGGACTCGCGCACATTGCAGATCGACAGCGTGTAAGCATGCCCGAGTTCCTTGGCGCGCTTCAGCGCTTCCATCGTGTCGAGCGTTTCACCCGACTGTGAGATCGTGACAACGAGCTGTTTCGGATTGGCAATCGAGTCGCGATAACGGTATTCGTGGCCCAGTTCCACGACCACGGGTATGCGGGCGATGGTTTCAATCCATTGCTTGGCGACCAGTGCCGAGTAATAGCTTGTGCCCGATGCCAGGATGAGCACTGCATCGATGTCGCGAAAAATTTCCGCTGCACCCTCTCCGAACAGCCCCGGGTGAACACCTTCGGTCAACACTGCCTCCATCGTGTCCGCCAGCGCACGTGGCTGCTCGTGGATTTCCTTCTGCATGAAGTGCTGGTAGGGGCCGAGCTCGCGCGCGTCATCGTCGATGTCGCTAACTTTTATTTCTCGCGTCACGGGCTTCCCGGCACGATCCACGACCGTGATGTCGGTGCGCGTGAGCTTCGCGACGTCGCCTTCCTCCAGATACATTACCCGTCGCGTTTCGGGGACGATCGCCGACATGTCCGAGGCAATGAAGTTTTCCCCCTTGCCATCGACACCCACGCCGATCAGGAGTGGACAACCCATTCGCGCGCAGCAGATGACATCGGGATCATTCACGGACATCACGCCGATGGCATAGGCACCATGCAAGTCGCGCACGGCGAGCTGGGTGGCTTCGAAGAGATCCTTCGATTCCTTGTAATAGTGATGCACCAGATGGGCGATCACTTCGGTGTCGGTTTGCGATTCAAAGTGATAGCCGGCGCGCTTCAGCCGATCACGCTGCTCTTCGTGATTTTCGATAATCCCGTTGTGAACAACAGCGATCTCTTCGTTCGATACGTGGGGATGCGCATTGGGTTCCGTGACGCCGCCGTGCGTGGCCCAGCGGGTATGGCCGATGCCGAGCAGGCCGTTCAGTCCTTCTTCGGCGATACCGGCTTCCATCTCGGCGACCCGGCCCACGCGGCGAACGCGCTTGATGCCGTGGTTCAGTACCGCGACACCGGCCGAATCATAGCCACGGTATTCAAGGCGCTTGAGGCCCTCGGTGAGGATGGGAACAATATTGCGATTGGCGATAGCGCCGACGATGCCGCACATGGAAAACCCCTTGAGTTCGCCGCCACGTTTCCCGCCGCTGGTGCGGGGGCCGTGGCCTGTTATTCAGCCTGCCGGCGGACTCGCCGGTCAATGAAACATTCTACAAGCCGGTGTCGCACGATGCCATGACGCCGTGAACCGGTTACTTCTTTTTTTGCGGACGCTTCCACTCAGGTTTGGAGAGCTGGGTCTTGCCGTTGAAGGTGAGTCCTCCCGGTGGTACGTCACGCCATACGGTCGTGCCCGCAGCGATGTCTGCGCCCGTGCCGATCGTGATCGGCGCAACCAGCTGGACATCCGATCCGATGTGCACGCCATCTTCGATGACGCTGCGATGCTTGTTTGCCCCATCGTAATTGCAGACGATGGTGCCTGCGCCGATATTGACCTTGCTCCCCACCGTCGTGTCGCCGATGTAGGTCAGGTGGTTTGCCTTGGAACCTGTGCCGAATTCGCTGGCTTTCACCTCAACGAAATTGCCGAGGTGCACTTCATCTGCAAGTACTGTCCCGGGTCGGATTCGGGCGAATGGACCGATGCGCGCGGATGCGCCTATTACCGCGCTGTCGATATCGCTGAAAGGGAGGATTTCCGAATTGGTGCCGACGGTGCAACTCCTGAGTATGCAGTTCGCACCGACTTTTACACCGGTTGCGAGATGAACATTGCCTTCGAAAATGCAGTTCACGTCGATGGCGACATCAGCTCCGCATGTCAGTTTGCCGCGCACGTCGATTCGCATTGGATCAGCCAGCGACACACCATCTTCCATCAGGTGTTGCGCGATCTGGCGCTGATAGGTGCGCTCCAACTGTGCCAGTTGATCACGGCTGTTTACGCCGACCACTTCCCAG
Source organism: Betaproteobacteria bacterium (assembly GCA_040006575.1). GTDB lineage: Bacteria > Pseudomonadota > Gammaproteobacteria > Burkholderiales > Usitatibacteraceae > UKL13-2. The sequence continues at coordinate 22,118 of JBDTWS010000013.1, read as the reverse complement.
CTGTGTGCGGGGTGATGTGTTTGGACCGCTATGCCTTCGGCCACGGCGATCGCCAAAATGTCGGTCAGGTAGTATTCGCCCTGCGCGTTCTTGTTGCCGAGGGTGGGGAGCCATTTGGCCAGCAACGCCGTGGGACAAGCGAGAAAACCGGTGTTGATTTCACGTATCTCGCGCTGCGCCGCTGTGGCGTCCTTGTCTTCCACAATGCCCTGCACTTTTCCCTTGGCGTCGCGCATTATCCTGCCAAGGCCGGCGGGATTTTCGACTACTTCGGTGAGCCAAGCCAGCTTGCTTTCCCGCGCTGATTCGACCAGGCGCGACAAGGTTGAAGCATTAATCAGCGGCACATCGCCATAGACGATAAGCGTTACGCCATTCGTGGATAAATGCGGAATGGCCTGCAAGACGGCGTGACCGGTGCCGAGCTGCGGTTCCTGTTTCGCCCACAGCAAGTTTTCGCCGCTGAAGGCAGCGCGCACCTGATCACCGCCGTGTCCATATACGACACACACGTTGTCTGGCGCCAATTGCGTGGCCGAGCTGATCACATGTCCCAGCATGGATTTTCCCGCAATAGGATGCAGCACTTTCGGCAAGGCTGATTTCATTCGCTTGCCTTGGCCGGCAGCGAGTATGACCACGTTTAACGTTGGCGATCCGTTGGGTTTAGCGCTAGGCGATGTAGTCATAGTCCAATTATGCGTCATGGCCATCGGCCTGCAGGTTGCAAAGCACGGCAAAAACAGAACGAAAAAAAGGCAGCGGGAGTTATTCCGCTGCCTGTATGGTGTTGCGCCTCTAAACCGTTACGGTAAAAAAATTATATCTCAAGTTTTTATTTTCTGCGCAGTTTTTGTATGGCCTGCAGCTGGGCCGCCAGTTGCGCCAGCTCGGCGACAACAAGTGCCCGATCTTGGCCGCTTGCGCGGTTAGCAAGCGCTTCTTCAGCAGCCCGTTTGGCTTCCATCACCTTGATTTCGTCAAGGTCATGGGCGCGGATCGAGGTGTCAGCGAGGATAGTCAGTGCCTTGGGTTGGACTTCCAGGATTCCACCCGAAACATAGACGACTTCCTCTTCGTCCTTGCCGACCAGCTTTACTTTTACAACGCCCGGCTTGATGCGCGTAAGCAACGGTGCATGCTGCGGCAGGATGCCCAGCTCGCCGCTTTCGCCCGGGGCGACGACCATCTCGGCTTCTCCCGAGAAAATCGATTGCTCCGCGGAAACGATGTTGACTTGTAGCGTATGTGCCATTTTTGAATATTCTTTCGAGGCTTTCGCCCTGGTTACATCGTTTTGGCTTTTTCAAACGCTTCGTCGATGCCGCCGACCATGTAGAACGCCTGTTCGGGCAGTGCGTCACATTCACCGTCAACGATCATCTTGAAGCCGCGGATAGTTTCCTTCAAAGGAACGATCTTGCCCGGCGTGCCGGTAAATACTTCGGCCACGTTGAACGGCTGCGACAGGAAGCGCTGGATTTTACGCGCGCGTGACACGGCCAGTTTGTCGTCGGGCGACAATTCGTCCATGCCCAGAATCGCGATGATGTCGCGCAGTTCCTTGTAGCGCTGCAGCGTGCCCTGCACCGCACGGGCGGTGTTGTAGTGGTCTTCGCCGACGACGTTCGGGTCGAGCTGACGCGAGGTCGAGTCGAGCGGGTCGACCGCCGGGTAGATGCCGAGCGAGGCGATGTCGCGCGACAGCACGACGGTCGAGTCGAGGTGGGCGAAGGTCGTCGCCGGCGACGGGTCGGTCAGGTCGTCGGCCGGCACGTAGACGGCCTGGATCGAGGTGATCGAGCCGACCTTGGTCGACGTGATGCGCTCTTGCAGACGGCCCATTTCTTCGGCCAGCGTCGGCTGGTAACCCACGGCGGAAGGCATGCGGCCCAGCAGCGCGGACACTTCGGTACCGGCCAGCGTGTAGCGGTAGATGTTGTCGACGAAGAAGAGCACGTCCTTGCCTTCGTCGCGGAACGACTCGGCGATCGTCAGGCCGGTCAGCGCGACGCGCAGGCGGTTGCCCGGCGGCTCGTTCATCTGGCCGTAGACCATCGCGACCTTCGACTCGCCGAGGTTCTCGAGGTTGACGACGCCCGAGTCGGCCATCTCGTGATAGAAGTCGTTGCCCTCGCGGGTGCGCTCGCCGACGCCGGCGAACACCGAGAGTCCCGAATGCTGCTTGGCAATGTTGTTGATGAGCTCCAGCATGTTCACGGTCTTGCCCACGCCGGCGCCGCCGAACAGGCCGATCTTGCCGCCCTTGGCGAACGGGCATACCAGGTCGATAACCTTGATGCCGGTGGGCAGCAGGTCAACGGAAGGTGAGAGTTCGTCAAACTTTGGGGCCGGCTGGTGAATGGCGCGGCGCTCTTCGGTCAGGATGGGACCCTGCTCGTCGATCGGGCGGCCCAGCACGTCCATGATGCGACCCAGTGTAGCGGCACCAACAGGCACGGAAATTCCGGCGCCCGTGCCTTTGACTTTCATGCCGCGGCGCAGGCCGTCGGATGAGCCCATGGCGATGCAGCGCACGATTCCGTCGCCGAGCTGTTGCTCAACTTCGAACGTCAGGCCTTCTTCAGCAAACGATTTTTCGGTGGAGGGCTCGAGCGTCAACGCTTCGTAAACCCGGGGCATGTCATTGCGCGGGAACTGGATGTCCACCACCGCACCAATACACTGAACAATTTGACCGACACTCATTTTTGACTCCGACTGAATATTTCGAATTCTGTTTGATTAAACTGCTGCGCCTGAAAATTTTGGTCTCGTCATAACGTTCGCTCCGCTCACGTTAGCCTCGCCCAATTTCCGTCGCACCGCCGCTATACAGCGGCGGCACCGCCTACAATTTCCGACAGCTCTTTGGTAATCGCAGCCTGGCGGGCCTTGTTGTACGTGAGCTTCAGGTCGCCGATGACTTTCTTGGCGTTGTCCGATGCCGATTTCATGGCGACCATGCGTGCGGATTGTTCCGACGCGATGTTCTCGGACACGGCCTGGTACACACTCGCCTCGATGTAGCGAACCAGCAGTTCATCGAGAACCGTCTTGGCATCGGGCTCATACAAATAATCCCAGGAAGAATCGGGCGCACCCAATTTTTCGCCGGTCAATGGTAGTAGCTGCTCGCAGACGGCTTCCTGTTTCATCGTGTTGATAAAGCGCGTATAGCAAATAAATAGCGCGTCGATCTTGCCCTCGGCAAATGCATCCAGCTGGATTTTCACAGGGCCGATCAGTGCGTCCAGGTGCGGCTTGTCGCCGAGACCGATGGCGTGCGAAACCAGCGGAATGCCATAGCGCTGCAGGAAGCCGAAACCCTTGTTGCCGATCGCCGTTCCCTGCACCTTGGCTGCAGCACCTTCCCACTCCTTGACCTTGTTCACCACCAGGCGCATCACGTTGGTATTCAAACCACCGCACAGGCCTTTATCGGAGGTGACCATGATGACGCCGACGTTACGGACCTGGTCACGCTTCTGCAAAAACGGATGCTTGTAATCCGGATTGGCATGCGACAGGTTGGCGACGACACTGCGAATTTTTTCGCCGTAGGGCCGCGCAGCACGCATCCGTTCCTGCGCCTTGCGCATTTTGGATGCGGCCACCATTTCCATGGCCTTGGTGATCTTGCGCGTATTTTCTACGCTCTTGATCTTGGTTCTGATTTCTTTGGAGCCTGCCATCTTTTATCCAGCCCAAATAAACGGGAGATGCGTGGGAGATAGGTGGAACGAGTATTTAGTACGAACCGGTTTTCTTGAAATCCTGGACTGCGGCGTGCAGCGCTTTTTCGTCATCGGCCGAAAGGTTGTTGGCCGCTTCGATAGAGGCAACCAGCGACGCGTACTTGGATTTCACGAAATCCTTCAGGCTCTTTTCGAACGAAGCGACCTTCTTGATTTCGACATCATCCATGTAGCTGTTGTTGACGGCGAATAGCGATAGCGCCATTTCCCAGACTTGCATCGGCTGGTATTGCGGCTGCTTCATCAGTTCGGTCACCAGGCGGCCACGCTCCAACTGCTTGCGCGTTGCGTCATCAAGATCGGAAGCGAACTGCGCGAACGCGGCCAACTCACGATATTGCGCGAGCGCTAGGCGCACACCGGCGCCGGTGTCCTTACGCTTCATGATCTTGGTCTGTGCGGCACCACCCACGCGCGACACTGAAATACCGGCGTTGATAGCGGGACGAATACCGGCGTTGAACAAGTCGGTTTCCAAAAAGATCTGACCGTCGGTAATCGAAATCACGTTGGTCGGCACGAATGCGGACACGTCACCGGCTTGCGTTTCGATGATCGGCAAGGCGGTCAGCGAACCGGTTTTGCCCTTGACGGCACCGTTGGTAAACTTCTCAACGTAGTCGGCATTCACACGAGCGGAACGCTCAAGCAAACGCGAGTGCAGATAGAACACGTCGCCCGGATAGGCTTCGCGGCCCGGGGGGCGGCGCAGCAACAGCGAAACCTGGCGGTAAGCAACGGCCTGCTTGGACAGGTCGTCATAAATAATCAGCGCGTCCTGGCCACGATCACGGAAATATTCGCCCATGGTGCAACCCGAATACGCAGCGATGTATTGCATTGCGGCGGATTCCGATGCGGTCGATGCGACCACGATCGTATACGCCAGCGCGCCGGTTTCTTCGAGCTTGCGCACCACGTTGGCAACGGTCGATGCTTTCTGGCCGATAGCAACGTAGACGCAGAAAATTTCCTTGCCCTTCTGGTTGATGATCGTGTCGACAGCAACGGCGGTTTTGCCCGTCTGGCGATCGCCAATGATCAATTCGCGCTGGCCGCGGCCAACGGGAACCATGGCATCGATGGCTTTCAAACCGGTTTGTACCGGTTGGTCAACCGACTTACGTGCGATCACGCCCGGGGCCACTTTTTCGATCACGTCGGTCATCTTGGCGTTGACCGGACCCTTGCCGTCGATGGGTTCACCCAGCGAATTGACAACGCGGCCGAGCAACTCGGGACCAACCGGCACTTCGAGAATGCGGCCCGTACATTTGACGGTGTCGCCTTCCTTGATGTGCTGGTAATCGCCCAGGATCACGGAGCCGACGGAGTCGCGCTCCAGATTCAGCGCAAGACCGAAAGTGTTGTTCGGAAACTCCAGCATCTCGCCCTGCATCACGTCAGCCAGACCGTGTACGCGGCAAATGCCGTCCGTCACCGAAATGACGGATCCCTCGGAGCGCTTTTCAGCGGCGGCGGGGAGGTTTTGAATCTTGGACTTGATCAGTTCACTGATTTCAGCCGGGTTGATTTGCATCGTCAACTCCAATACTTTAATTTCAAATCTTCAGGACCATCGCAACAAATGCGCCGGTGTTAAATACTTGTGCTGCTACGAAAGTGCTGCCGCCATCTTGTCGAGCGTGTCGCGAACCGAAGCGTGAATGACATCGTCACCCACCTGTACCCGCGCTCCGCCGATCAGCGATTGATCGACCACCACTTCAGCCTCTACGCGCTTGCCATATTTTTTTGCAAGGCCATCCACCAGCGAAGCCTTATCGGCATCCGACAACGGAAATGCGCTGGTAATCACCGCCTTGACCATGCCATCGTGATCTCGTTGCAGGCGCTCGAAGTGCTCGCTGATGAACGGCAGCAATGTCGCGCGCTGGTTCTCGATCAGCGAATTGGTCAGGTTCTGCAATGTGTCTGGAACCGTTCCACCCGATGCCGAGAACAACACGTCGGCTTTTTCCTTCGTGCTTACTTTCGGATTGCCAAGCAGCGAGGCGGCTTCGCGGGTTCCCGCGGCGGCACCCAGCTGCTTCAGCTTGTCCGAAAAAGCGGCCACGCTTTTTGCATCAACCGCAGCACGAAACGCGGCTTCTGCGTACGGGCGTGCGACCGTGGTCAACTCAGCCATTACAGTTGCGCCTTCAGTTGAGCCAGCATTTCGGCATGCGCCTTGGCGTCGACTTCACGGCGCAGGATTTTTTCAGCACCGGCAACAGCCAGCACGGCAACCTGCTCGCGCAATTGTTCCCTGGCCTTCTGCATTTCCATCTGGGTCTGCGCGTGAGCAGCGGCGATGATGCGTTCGGCCTCAGTCCTGGCTTGCGACTTGGCTTCTTCGATCGATGCGGCGATCTGCTTGTCGTTCATCGCCTTCATATCGGCCGCCTGATCGCGCGCCTCCTTCAACATCAGCGTTTTTTGCTTTTCGCCTTCTGCCAGGGCCGATTTGCCCTTTTCGGCTTCGGCCAGACCAGCAGCAATCTTGCGGCTGCGTTCATCCATGGCCGCTACCAACGGCGGCCAGATTTTCGCTTTAGCAAACCAGATGAGCAGGGAGAACCATACGGCCATCCCAAACAACGTCGCATTCAGACTCATGGCGACGACTCCTTATTCAATCGGTGAGTCGGTGACTAGCGAATCGCGGAAAGCAGCGGATTGGCAAAGCCGAAGAACATGGCGATACCGACACCGATCAGGAACGCAGCGTCGATCAGGCCGGCCAGCAGGAACATGAATTTCTGCAATTGCGGGATCAACTCAGGCTGGCGCGCAGCGGACTCCAGGAACTTCGAGCCCATGATGCCGATACCAACGCAAGCACCCAGCGCGCCGAGGCCGATGATGAGGCCGATACCGAGAGCCATGTAACTTTGAACGAGGGCGTAGAACTGTGCCATTTTGTTTTCCTTTCGCTTATGAACGACGTGATTAACTGAAAATTACTGATTGAAAACGCGGAGCATCAGTGATGCTCGTGGGCCATCGCGATGTATACCGACGACAGCACCATGAAAATAAAGGCTTGCAACAGGATGATCAGGATGTGGAACACAGCCCAACCCCAGGACAATATGATGGAGCCGGCGGTATAGAAGCCACCCAGCATGCCGAGCAGGCCCAGCAACATAAACACCAACTCACCGGCGTACATATTGCCGAACAGCCGCATGCCGAGTGAGACGGGCTTGGCAATCAACTCGATGATATTGATGGCGAAGTTAGGCAGCCACAGCAAGGGATGCGCGCCGAACGGTGCAGTGAATAGTTCATGTACAAAGCCTCCGGCGCCCTTGGCCTTGAAGCTGAAGTAAATAATCATCGCGAAGACGGTGAAAGACATCGCAAATGTGACGTTCAGGTCCGTGGAGGGGACCATCTTCCAATGGTATTCATGGTGACCAAGAAGGGTCATGATTCCGTTGAGAAAATCGATGGGGATCAAATCCATCAGGTTCATCATGAACACCAGCACGAAGATGGTCAGCGCGAGCGGTGCCAGGAAACGCCGGTCGCCCGGAAAAACATCTTTTACCGTGTTGTCGACGAACTCGAGCGTCATTTCAATGAAGCTCTGGAAACGGCCCGGCACGCCCGATGTGACTCGTTGCGCGGCCACCCAGAAAACGCCAAGACCGATCACGCCGACGATCACCGACATGATCAGTGAGTCAACATTCAGTGTCCAGAAATCGCCCTGGCCAACCGAGATCTTCAGGTTGGAGAGATGGTGCGCGATATATTCGGAGGGGGTAAGTTCGGTTCCGGACGCCATGATTTTTTATCGAATTATCAGTAATGCCAACCAGTGCCCCAACAGGGTCACCGCCATCGCAGTGAGCACCCAGCCCGCTGCAAACCATCCGCTTGCCAATGCTGCGAATACAAGAAGCAACACCAACAGGATTTTTGCTGCTTCCGCCACCAGGTGCCTGCCAAATACCCGGCCCGCGGAAACGGCCGAGACTTTTGACTGCCTGGCCAATACCATGTACGCCACGCTGCCAGCCAGTACTGCCACGCCGCCCGCCAACGCTGAAATTGCTGCCTGCTGTCCCGCTATGGCCAACCCTGCAACTATCACGACTAGCGCGAGTGCGAATTGGGAAAGCAGGACCTTTTGGTAGGTTCGGCCGAGACCATCGCGCAGCATGAGTTCCTCCCGGACGACAATCCCGCAAAACCAACTGCAAAGCCAGACGATTATAAGCGCGAGCGAGTATTTTCGTCAAACCGTTTGCCGCATTGCAGCATGAAATTGCGACGGATAACGACTTGATAAGAAAGCCCTTTACCGAAGAGGTAAAGGATGCGGCGCGTCTTCCTTTGGTGCGGGGCCGTTAAATCCGCTATCGGGATTAAGAAGCAAACTCTAGCAACAGCGCGATTTTCCAGCCATTTTTGGCCTGGGAGGCGCACCGGTCATAGACTTTCAAATAGATGCAATGCTTTCGTCACACTATTTGAGTTTTGCTCTTTCAAGAATGCCGTCCAGGTGTTCAAAGCTCATGAAGTCTATCGCCAAAGTTCCGCGACCCTTCTTGTCCGACTTGACCACCACGCGCGTGCCCAATTTTTCAGCGAGGTCATTTTCCAGCGCGCGCGTGTCTGCGTCCGTCGACATCGTAGTCTTGCCGCTTTTGGGCGGTGACTGCTCATTCTTCACCAGGCGTTCGGCTTCGCGTACGGACAGAGTTTTGGCGACGATCTGGTGTGCAAGCTCAACCTGGCGCGATTTGCTCAGTGTCAGCAATGCTCGTGCATGCCCCATGTCCAGCTTGCCGTCCATGACCATATCCTGAACCGGCTTCGCCAGCTCGAGCAGGCGCAACAGGTTGGTGACGGTCACACGCGAACGCCCCACCGCCTGCGCGGCGGCTTCGTGGGTCAGTTTGAATTCATCGATCAGCCGCTTGATGCCGGCGGCTTCCTCGATCGCGTTGAGATCCTCGCGCTGGATGTTCTCGATGAGGCCGATCGCCAACGCCTGCTCGTCGGCAATTTCGCGCACCAGTGCCGGCACCGTGCGCAGGCCCGCAATCTGCGCGGCGCGCCAGCGGCGTTCACCGGCGACGATTTCGAATTTCCCACCCGGGATATTGCGGACCAGGATGGGCTGGACGATGCCGCGGTCTTTTATCGACTGCGCCAACTCATCCAGCGCAGCCTTGTCCATGCGCGTGCGCGGCTGGTATTTGCCCGGTGATAAATCACCGACCAGTATTTCGCGCAACTCACCTTCGTTTGGTGTGTCCGACCTGCCGCCGCCGAGCAATGCGTCGAGGCCACGGCCGAGGCCCTTTGACTTGATCATGCCGCTTCCTTGATGGGTATGCCTTGCCGGCCAAGCAACTCACGCGCAAACGCAAAGTGTGCCAGCGCGCCCTTGCTTGCTGGATCGTGCAGGATCACCGGTTTGCCGAACGACGGCGCTTCGGCGATGCGGATATTGCGCGGGATGACCGTGTCGAATACCTTGTCGCCAAAATGGCTCTTGATTTCGTCCGACACCTGGTTCGTCAGTGAAGAGCGCGGGTCATACATGGTGCGCACCAGTGCTTCAATTTCAATTTTCGGATTGAGATTGGCCTTCACCTTGCGTAGCGTCCCCACCAGGTCGGAGAGCCCTTCCAGCGCATAGTATTCACACTGCATTGGAATGATCACGGCGTCTGCAGCGGTCAATGCATTCACGGTCAGCATATTTAGCGCGGGTGGACAGTCGATCACCACAAACGCGTATTCGTCCGCTATTGGTGCAAGCGCATCTTTCAGCCGAAACTCGCGACGATCGATGTCGATCAATTCAATTTCGGCTCCGGCAAGTTCGCGATTGGCGGGCAATACATCAAAGGCGCCCTCTGCACGCACCCTCGCCTCTGCGACCGAATATTCGCCCAGCAATACGCCATAGAGCGTTTTGCTGACACTGCTTTTATCGACGCCACTCCCCGTGGTCGCATTCCCTTGCGGATCAAGGTCCACCAGCAGCACACGCTGGCCGTAGTGTGCGAGCGTGGCTGAAAGATTGACGGCGACAGAGGTTTTGCCGACGCCACCTTTCTGGTTTGCGATTGCGAATACTTTCATTGGTCTGCCTGGTTTTTTCGAATAACAACGAGATGGCGCTGGCCCTCGACGGACGGGACGTTCAACACAACGGTTTCGGTTACGAAAAATCCGGCAGGAAGCCGGGAGATTTCGTCATGCGGATGCACGCCCTTCATGGCCAGCATACATCCTGTGTCGGCGCACAAGTGGCCGGCGCCTCGGACGAAGTCATTCAGTTCAGCGAAGGCGCGTGAAATGACGACGTCAAATGCGGCTTCGGGCGCATAGGTTTCCACGCGCGCGGTGACGACATCGGCATTTGAAAGACCGAGCTCTGCGACTGCCTGGCGAACGAAGGTGGTTTTTTTTGCGATCGTGTCGAGCATCGTCACCCGCAGGCCGGGGCGCGCAATCGCCAGCGGCACACCGGGCAATCCACCGCCGGTACCGACATCAATCAACGTCGACGCAGATCCCAGGTGATTCAACACGGACAGGCTGTCGAGGATATGCAAGCCGATCATTTTTTCTGGCTCACGTACAGCGGTGAGGTTGTAGACCTTGTTCCATTTATCCAGCAGGAGTACGTAATCCAACAGCTGTTTGTGCTGGTGTGCGTCGAGATCCAATGACTGTGCGGCGAGACCGGCGTCAAGCAGGCTACGCAATACCGATAGAGATGCTGGGGCCGCGACGCTCATCGGACGGGCTAGGCGCTTTTTTGTTCGGCGGCGATTCTTGCTGCGGCAAAACCTCGCTTGACGTGGACTAGCAGCAATGAAATTGCCGCAGGCGTGATGCCCTGGATTCTCGCGGCCTGCCCCACGGTTTCAGGCTTGTGCTGGTTGAGCTTCAGCTGCACTTCTTTCGACAACCCTCGCACCAGGAGGTAGTCGATGTCGCCGGGCAAAACCGTTTCTTCGAGGCCGCGATTTTTTTCTACCTCGTCCTGCTGCCGGTCGATGTAGCCCTGGTATTTGGCGGCGATTTCTACTTGCTCGGCGACGGCTGCATCGAGCAGAGGCGCATCACCCAGGTTGAGCGACATGAGCGCGGTGTGCGATACGTTGGGACGGCGCAGCAATTCAAACAGCGAATACTCCCGCTCCATGGGTCGGCCCAAAACGCGTATTGCATCATCCGGGGAAATCCTTGCGGGCTGCGCCCAAGTAGCTTTCAGGCGTGCCGTCTCGCGTTCCACTGCTTCACGTTTTTTGCAAAACGCTGCCCATCGCACATCGTCGACCAACCCGAGATTTCTCCCGGTTTCCGTGAGGCGAACGTCGGCATTGTCTTCGCGTAATTGCAGCCGGTACTCGGCGCGTGACGTAAACATACGGTACGGCTCGGCCACGCCGCGCGTGATCAAATCGTCAACCAATACACCAAGGTAGGCCTCGTCGCGACGAGGGCTCCAACCCGGCTGGCCGCGCGATAGTCGCGCAGCATTGATTCCCGCCAGCAGGCCCTGGGCAGCGGCCTCTTCGTAACCTGTGGTGCCATTGATCTGGCCTGCGAAAAACAAGCCGCCGATCGCCTTGGTTTCGAGTGTCGCTTTCAATCCCCGCGGATCAAAATAGTCGTATTCGATTGCGTAACCCGGTCGCAGGATGTGTGCGTTTTCAAGACCGGGAATCGATCGCACCAGATTCCATTGCACATCGAATGGCAATGAAGTTGAAATCCCGTTGGGGTAATACTCATTCGTCGTCAAGCCCTCGGGCTCGAGAAAAATCTGATGGCTTGCCTTGTCGGCAAAGCGATGAATCTTGTCTTCAATCGAAGGGCAGTATCGCGGACCGACACCTTCAATGACACCGGTAAACATGGGCGAGCGATCCAGGCCCTGCCGTATGACGTCGTGCGTAGCTGCGGTGGTATGCGTCATCCAGCAGTTAACTTGTCGCGGATGCATGTGACGTGCACCCATATACGAGAACACCGGCGATGGGTCATCGCCAGGCTGTGCTGAACATTTCGAAAAATCTATCGAGCGCCCATCAATGCGGGGCGGGGTGCCGGTTTTCAGCCTGCCGGCCGGCAAATTGAGTTCGCGCAATTTAGCTGCCAACGTTAGTGCCGGCGGATCGCCGGCACGACCGGCCGCGTGATTTTCAAGGCCGACATGAATTTTTCCCGCCAGGAAGGTGCCTGCCGTCAGGACAACGGAGTCCGCGAGGAAGCGAAGACCCACTTGCGTTACAACACCCGTTGCAAATGGTGTTCCATCCCGAACTTCGGTGATCAAATCATCAACGGCCTGCTGGAATAACCACAGGTTCGGTTGATTTTCCAGTCGTGTCCGGATGGCGGCGCGATACAAAACACGGTCCGCCTGGGCACGTGTTGCGCGCACTGCAGGCCCTTTGCTGGCGTTTAGCGTCCTGAACTGAATGCCCGCCTCATCCGTGGCAATAGCCATGGCACCACCGAGCGCGTCTATTTCCTTGACCAAATGACCCTTGCCGATTCCACCGATGGATGGATTGCACGACATTTGGCCGAGTGTCTCGATTGCATGCGTAAGCAACAACGTGCGCGCACCGCTGCGAGCACTCGCAAGCGCGGCCTCTGTTCCAGCATGGCCGCCACCAATGACAATGACATCGAATTTGTCGGGGAAATCCACCGAATGCGCTTTCAAATGGGTGCTGCGGGACCGCAACGACAGGGGGATGAATTTTAAGCGAAAGCGCTCATTCTGGCTATGCAAATGGGCGTTTCAACCGCAATCTGTACGGGAATGTCAGAGCCGCGGGGAAATCACTTACCGATACAGAAGCGCCCGAATATTTCACCCAGCAAGTCATCGGGCGCAAACTCACCCGTGATCGCAGCCAATGCGAGTTGCGCCAATCGCAGCTCCTCCGCAAATAGCGCATATTCCCTGGTCTTACCTGCCGCCTCAAGGTGATCGCTGGCCGCTCGCAACCCAATCATGTGCCTTTCCCTTGCCAGAAATGCGCCTTCGCCGCTCGCAGTCCATCCTGCGGTCTCCAGCAACCATGCTCGGAGGGTGTCAGTGCCCTCGCCGGTTAGCGCTGAGACGAACAAAGTAAGTTGATTTCCCTCACGCGATGTTTCACGTGAAACGCTGCTAGCTTGGTAAAGATCGATCTTGTTGTAAACCCACGCCACGGGCAGTGCAGCCGGGAGGCGGTGAAGGATTTGTGCCTCGTCGACACCGGCCATCTCGCCGGCCTCAGCGATCAGCAATGCCGCACCGGCGTTGCTGATTGCGGACCATGTACGGTCAATACCGACCTTTTCCACGACATCGTCGGTATCACGCAGGCCCGCCGTGTCTATTAAATGGATGGGGACACCCTCGAGATAAATGGTCGCCCGAACATGATCGCGCGTTGTGCCCGCGACGGGCGTGACAATCGCCAAATCTTCTCCGGCGAGTCTATTCAGCAGGCTCGACTTTCCAACATTTGGCCGGCCAATCAGAACCACGGTAAGTCCATCACGCAAAACCGTGCCTTTCCGAGCCTCTTGCGACAAAGAACCCAAAAGTGCGGAGAGTTGCTTCAGCTTGTTTTCCTGGACAACTCTTTCGTCGGGGTCTATTTCTTCTTCGGGGAAATCGATACACGCCTCAACGTGCATTCTCAGGTTGATGAGTTCATCGGTAATTTGGTGGACGCGCCTGGAAAACTCTCCGGTCAGCGTTCGGGCCGCAGATTTTGCCGCCGCCTCCGAGCCCGCCTCAATCAAGTCGGCGACGCTTTCGGCCTGAGCGAGGTCGAGTTTGTCGTTCAGGAACGCGCGTTCGGTAAACTCCCCTGGCCGGGCAAGTCGGCAGCCCAGCTGCACACATCGCTTAAGTATTCGAGCCATAACGGTCGGGCCACCATGGCCCTGTAACTCGATCACATCCTCGCCAGTGTACGAATTGGGAGCGGGGAAAAACAAGGCGATACCCTCGTCTATCGAGCTGCCATCTTCGTCAAGAAAAGCGGTATAGACGGCTGAGCGCGGCGCCAAGGGCTTCGCAACAACGGCACCCACGAGTGACTTCACATCCGGGCCGGACAGGCGCACAACGCCAATTCCGCCGCGTCCGGGTGGCGTAGCTATTGCGACAATTGTGTCCGCCGTTCCACGTGAAACATTTCCACTCATCGCTGCGCCCCTTCTGTTCTTGCCAATCTATCACGATCAAAAAAACAAAAGCCGCCAGTAATGGCGGCTTTTGTCGGATAAATTAACCCTGAAATTTTTGGATTATTTTTTCGGCTGCGTTAGGTGCGCGGTGGACTTGTTGATATACCACTGCTGCCCTATCCCAAGGATATTTTGCATGGTCCAGTAAAGTACCAGGCCCGCCGGGAAAAAGAAAAACATTACGGAAAAGACGATCGGCATGAGCATCATGACCTTGGCCTGCACCGGGTCCGGCGGTGCGGGGTTGAGTTTTGTCTGGATCAGCATCGACGCGCCCATGATGACGGGCAGCACATAAAACGGATCGGGTGTAGACAAGTCCGTCAGCCAACCTAACCAAGGGGCATTGCGCAACTCCACCGCACCCAGCAACACCCAGTACATCGCGATCAGAAATGGCATCTGGATCAGGATCGGTAGGCAGCCTCCCAGCGGATTGATTTTTTCGGTCTTGTACAGCTCCATCATCGCCTGGTTCATCTTCAGCTTGTCGTCACCGTGACGCGCTTTGAGTGCCTCTACCTTGGGCGCCAGCATTTTCATGTGCGCCATGGATTTCCCCGCTTTTTGATTCAACGGGAAAAACGCCAGCTTAAGCAGGATCGTGAAAACAATAATGGTCCAGCCCCAATTGCCAATGATCTTGTTCAGCCAGGACAACACGGCAAACATGGGATACGCCAACGGCTTGAGCCAACCATAGTCAACGACCAGATCCAGACCCGGCGCCAGCTTTTCAAGATGGTCCTGCTCTTGCGGGCCCATATAGAGGGGCATGTTGAGACTGCCGGACGCGCCCGCCGCGATCGGGGCCATCGGCACTTTGATGCCGGCCGAGTAGAGTTTGTCCGAGACCTTCGTCGCAAAATTCTCGCGTTTCAGTTTGTCGGCGGGCAACCATGCGGAAACAAAATAATGCTGCACCATGGCGATCCAGCCATCGGTCGACTCTTTCACGTAATCCTGCTTGTTCTTGTCAATCGACGAGAAATCCACTTTCTGGAATTTCTTGCTGTCGGTGTAAATGGCCGGTCCGGTAAATGTGACCACACCGGAAAACATGCTGCCGGCGCTCTCGCCTTCAGGGGGGTTACCATCGCGCAGGAACTGGAAATAAGCGGTGGGCGTTATCGGCGCACCCGAATCGTTCTTCACGTCGTAGCGCACATCAACAACGTAGCTGCCTTTGGTGAAGGTGAAGGTCTTGCTGAAAAGCACCCTAGGCATGTCGGTGTTGGTCAACACCACAACCAGTTTTTCGCCGCTGCCCATGGCATATTTATCGGCGGCAGCAGTCCACGTCGACGTGTGATTTGGAAGTCCAGCCCCCAACAGTCCTGATTGCGCAATAAAGTAAGCGCCCGCCTTATCCTGCATCAACGTAAAGGGACGGGTGACATCACCACGCGCCTTTTGCTTCAACAGGGTCACCTGGCGAATATCGCCGCCGTGCGAATCAAGCTCCACGGCAAACATGTCCGTAACCACAGCGATGCGCTTGCCGGAGCTTTGCGGCACATCAATTGGCGCGGACACGGCTGGGGCGGTCGTACCGGGCAACGAAGGAACAGGTACCGCAGCGTTACTGCTGCTGTTTTTCTCAGCCGACGACGACGCAACGGTGGTTGTGGGCAAGGAGGGGGGTATCGGTTGATTGTGTTTGTTCCACGCTTCCCAAAGCAACATGCCACTAAACATAAACACGACCAGCGCAATTATTCTCTGCGTATCCATAGACTTTCGTTCGAAGATTTATTGACCAAGTGGGTGCGGACCCCTCCGCATGCAAGCCCGGGGAGTTTATTTATGGAACGGGATCATAGCCGCCCGGCTGCCACGGATGACAACGCAGGACGCGCCGCACCGTCAAATAGCCGCCTTTGATCGCGCCGTGCTTCTTGAGCGCGCCCATAGCAAAATGCGAGCAGGTTGGAGTAAACCGACATTGCGTGCCGAAATAGGGGCTAAGGAAGTACTGGTAGGCGCGGACCATTTTAGACAGCACCCATGCCGGCGGCGACATTACGAACTCACCGTGGGTACCACTGCATCGCGGTCATTTCCAGCCCGCTTTACCATGTCATTAAACAGGCGCCCAAGCTCGGACCGGAACAACTGGCGTGTTTCCGCTTTGCGGCCGTCCAGCCTGGCTTTGAAGGTCACGAGAATATGCGCCGGTACCGCCGCGGCCGCTACGTGGCCGCGAAACGTCTCTCGCACAACGCGCTTGATTCTATTGCGCGCAACCGAAGATTTAAGCAGCCTCTTCGGTACGGCAATGGCCATTTTCGCGTGTGCGCAATCGTGCCCGGCAGGCATTACGAGAAGCCTTAATTCGAAAGAGGGTTGGGCAAAACGCCGTCCGCGCCTCAGTACTTCAAGAACATCTGCCTGATTAAGTCGCTTGTCCAAACGGGGCGATCTAACCGGCGCGTCGTTTATATAAGCTGGAGAGGCTTAGACGGCGATGCGTGCGCGACCCTTGGCGCGGCGCGCGTTGATAACGGCGCGTCCACCAGCGGTTTTCATGCGAACCAGAAAACCGTGGGTTTTCTTGCGACGGGCAACGGAAGGTTGATAGGTACGTTTCATAAAATTTCTCGATTTCGTGCGAAGGATAAAAAAGTAGGATCGGGGAAAGACACACTTCGCCCGAAGAACTGAGCATTATCGTGGTTTTTCATACGGTTAGTCAAGAAATTCGAAGGTGCCTGTTTGTAATTATCTAGCGGGCTCTGCGCGCTTCCGCGTGCTCCAATCGCGTCCGCCAAGCGTGTTCCGGCTTGTGGATAAGTGGCACGTCAAAAACAAAAAAAGGGTAAAATCGCATCTCTGGCTTGTCGCAATTTTGTTGTCCCTTCGCCTCTCCTTTTTCGCTCTGCTCCCGACCTCCTATCCTATCCATGCATCCGTTTTGGCAAGCCTGTGTTGACTCCTTCAGGCAAGAACTTTCACAACATCAGTTCACGACATGGATCAAGCCACTTCGTTGGGAGCAGGACGGCGACAATTTCACCCTGATTGCGCCAAACCGCTATGTTTTGCAGTGGGTAAAGGATCGTGTCCTGACGCAAATTGAGCAAGCCGGCGACAAATATTTTGCCCGGCCAATCCATGTGGATCTGGCCCTGGAAGAAGCGGGCGGTGATGACATCGCCACCCCGGAAATGGCGGGCGCCACTGATTCGGTACTCGCCGAAACCCCCTCGCCTTCGGCCAGGATCGCCGCCGCATCCCTGACTGCGCCGGTAACCAGTTCCGGTATCGAACACCGCCTCAACCCGGCGTTTACGTTCGCCAGTTTTGTGGGCGGCAAGGCAAACCAGTTCGCACGTGCGGCTGCCTCTCAGGTAGCCGAAAATCCCGGTCGCGCATATAACCCCCTCTTCGTTTACGGCGCCACCGGCCTGGGCAAGACGCACCTGGTACAGGCAATCGGAAACCAGTTGCTGGAGCAAAACCCGGCCGCCAGTATTCGCTACATACATGCAGAACAATTTGTAACCGATGTCGTTAAAGCCTATCAGCACAAGGCGTTCGATTCATTCAAGCGCTCGTATCACACACTGGACTTGCTGCTCATCGACGACATCCAGTTTTTCGGCGGAAAGTCGCGCACCCAGGAAGAGTTCTTTTACGCATTCAACGCGCTGATCGAAGGCGGCAAGCAGGTCGTCATGACGAGCGACCGTTTCCCGAAGGAAATATCAAACATCGACGACCGCCTGATCTCACGATTCGGCTGGGGCCTCACGGTTTCTGTTGAGCCTCCCGAACTGGAGATGCGCGTGGCCATTCTTATCAAGAAAGCCGAGAGCGAAGGCATGGCGCTTGATGAGGATGTGGCGTTTTTTATCGCCAAGCACATCCGCTCCAATGTTCGCGAGCTCGAAGGTGGTTTGAAGCGCGTCCTTGCGTATGCGCGCTTCAATAATCTTCCCGTTTCCATCGCGTCCGCAAAAGATGCATTGAAGGATTTGCTCGCCGTATTGAACCGGCAAATTTCCATCGATAACATCCAGAAAACGGTGGCGGATTACTACAAGATAAAAGTCGCTGAAATGTATTCGAAGAAGCGCGTGCGTTCTTTGGCGCGTCCTCGGCAGGTGGCCATGGCACTCGCTAAAGAATTGACACCGATGTCCCTGCCGGAAATCGGCGAGGCTTTTGGCGGCCGCGATCATACGACTGTCTTACACGCCTGCCGCAAAGTGCAGCAACTGGTAGAAGCTGACCAGGGTATCGCCAGGGATCACGCTTTGCTGGTACAGATTCTCCGGGGCTAGGCCAATTTATGTTCAGATTGAAAATAGACTCTAACTACCGTAATACCTGTGAATAGTTTTAGTTTTCAAAACAGAAGTGAAAACTATCCACAATGTTCAACAGGCTTCGCGCTTTTTATACGCGGGGTTTGTTGGCATTTAAGTGATTGAAACAAAAGCAAACTGGCGACTTATTGGCAAAGCTGAACGCCCTTAACTATTACTACTAGGTTTATTTATATGTTTAATATAAAAGCAAAGAACAGCACCTTGTTGGGCCCGCTTCAGTTTGTGACCGGCATCGTCGAGCGACGCCACACATTGCCCATACTCTCAAACGTGCTGGTTGAAATCACCGACCATAACGTCAACTTCCTGGCGACGGATCTCGAAGTGCAAATCCGCGCATCCGCAAAACTTGAAACTGCGCACAAGCCAGGAAGCCTTACGGTAGGCGCCAAGAAACTCCAGGATATCCTGCGAGCGCTACCGCACGACGCCGACACGACGCTCGAGGCCAAGGAAAGCCGCTTGACAGTGAAAACAGGCAAGAGTCGCTTCATGTTGCAGACTTTGGCCGCAGCGGACTTTCCAAAGATCGCCGAAGCGAAAGATGAAGCGACTGCCTTCTCATTGCCGCAGAAGGAATTCAAGCGAGTCCTGGGGCTCGTTCAGTTTGCAATGGCCGTGCAGGACATTCGCTACTACTTGAACGGTGTGTTGCTATCTACCGATGGAAACATTCTCAGGGTTGTGGCCACCGATGGACATCGCTTGTCCATGGCCAGCTACAAACTGCCCGAACCGGTAGGAAAGATTGAAGCCATCCTGCCCCGGAAAACCGTACTAGAGTTGATCAAGCTGCTTGATGAAAGCGATGACCCGGTCCAGTTGCAGATGCACCAGAACCAGGTGAAGTTCACCTTCGCCGGTATCGAAATCGTCAGCAAGATCGTCGAAGGGAAATTCCCCGATTACACAAAAGTGATTCCGGCCGGCTACAGCAACCACGTCACCATGAACCGTGTGGAATTCCTGTCGGCACTGCAACGCGCGGCCATCCTGTCGAACGACAAGATTCGTGGCGTGCGCCTGGTGTTCACCAAGGACTCTTTATCGATCATTTGCAGCAACAACGAACAGGAAGAAGCCGAAGAAAACCTGCCCATCGAGTATGCGCGTGATGCGCTGGATATCGCATTCAATATCGCCTACCTGCTTGACGTGCTCAATCACCTGTCGAACGAAAACATCCTGGTTTCACTCGGCGACGCCAACATGTCGAGCGCGTTGATTACGCAACCGGGAAGTGAAGAGTTCAAGTATGTCGTCATGCCGATGCGCATTTAGCTTCGTCATTTACGCAAGATAATTTACGTAGCGGCCGCAGAAGACGACCGCGTTTGATATAGAAAAAAAGACTAGGAAGACAATGTCCGCACCAAAGAAGCCCGATCCCGCAGCATACGATTCAGATTCAATCAAGATTCTCAAAGGCCTCGAAGCAGTTCGCAAGCGCCCCGGCATGTATATCGGCGACACATCCGACGGCTCCGGCCTGCACCACATGGTTTTCGAGGTCGTCGATAACGCAATTGATGAGGCATTGGCCGGTCATTGCGATGACATCAAAATCACAATTCACACCGACAATTCCATTTCGGTGATGGACAATGGTCGCGGCATTCCCACGGGGATAAAAGAAGACGACGAATTCAAGCGCTCTGCCGCCGAAATCGTCATGACCGAATTGCATGCCGGCGGCAAGTTCGATGCGAACTCGTACAAAGTCTCCGGGGGCTTGCACGGTGTGGGCGTATCGGTGGTGAACGCATTGTCAGAATGGCTGAAGCTACGCATCTGGCGCGCCGGCAAGGCCCACTCGATGGAGTTTCGCCACGGCGAGAGGGTGGCGCCCCTGGCGGTCGTGGGCAATACCGAAAAGCGCGGAACGGAAGTGCATTTCCTCGCGGCGAAAGAGACATTCACGCACATCGAGTTTCACTATGAAATCCTGGCGAAGCGACTGCGCGAACTCTCGTTCCTGAATAACGGCGTGAAAATCGAGCTCGCGGACCAGCGCAACGGCAAGATCGAAAACTTCGCCTACTCGGGCGGCGTCAAGGGCTTCGTCGAATACATGAATCGCAGCAAGACGGTTTTGCATCCGCATATCTTTCACGCCGTGGGTGAAAAAGAGGGCATGACGATCGAAGTGTCGATGCAATGGAACGACAGCTACGGCGAGTCGGTGCAATGCTTCACCAACAATATTCCGCAACGCGATGGCGGGACGCACTTGACCGGCCTGCGCACGGCGATGACGCGCGTCATCAACAAGTTCATCGAGGAAAACGAGTTCGCCAAGAAGGCCAAGGTGGAAACGTCAGGCGACGATATGCGCGAAGGCCTCACCTGTGTGCTGTCGGTAAAAGTACCGGAGCCCAAATTTTCCTCGCAGACAAAAGACAAACTCGTTTCGTCCGAAGTGCAGCCCATTGTGCAGGAAGTCGTAGCGGGCAAGCTCACCGAGTATTTATTGGAAAACCCTTCGGACGCCAAGACCATCTGCGGCAAAATCGTCGATGCCGCGCGTGCGCGCGAAGCAGCCCGCAAGGCGCGTGAGCTCACCCGCCGTAAAGGTGTGCTTGATGGCGTCGGCCTGCCCGGAAAGCTGGCGGACTGCCAGGAAAAAGATCCGGCTCTTTGCGAAATCTATATCGTCGAGGGTGACTCCGCTGGTGGTTCTGCCAAGCAGGGCCGCGACCGTAAATTCCAGGCCATCCTGCCGTTGCGCGGCAAGGTGCTGAATGTGGAAAAAGCGCGGATCGACAAGGTGATTTCCTCTGAACAGATCGCCACACTCATTACTGCGTTGGGCGCGGGTATCGGCAAGGACGATTTTAATCACGACAAGCTGCGTTATCACCGCGTCATCATCATGACCGACGCGGACGTCGACGGCGCGCACATTCGCACGCTGCTGCTCACATTTTTCTACCGGCAGATGCCGCAACTGGTGGAAAACGGCTACATCTACATCGCGCAGCCACCGCTGTATAAAATCAAGATGGGCAAGGAAGAACGTTACGTCAAGGATGAGTTGGAGCTGAAGTCGGCGCAGCTCAGCCGCGCGCTGAACGACTCGTCGCTAAATCCGGGCGGCGGTGGCGCGTTGTTGGCCGGTGATGCGCTCGCGAATATCGCAAGCGAGTTCCTGATGACGGATGCCGTCATCAGCCGGCTCTCCCGTACGCTGGACCCGGAGGTGACACGCGGCTTCCTGAATTGTCCGCGCATCGATCTCAGCACAGCGGAAAATGCTTCGAAGGCAGCGGTATGGCTGAGTGACGCCGTCGGTTCGACCACGATCACCATCAAGGTTGAGCAGGACGAAGTGCATGATGCCTACCGCCTGCGTTGCGTGAAGACCCTTCACGGTAATACGCGCGAGACGGTGATCGACACCTCGCTGCTGGAGACGGGCGACTACGAACAGATCGTCAAGACCTCGCTGCTGTTGAATGGGTTAATTCGTGAAGGTGCGGAAATCCGTCGCGGCGAAAAATCACTGGCCATCAAGAAC
Source organism: Betaproteobacteria bacterium (assembly GCA_040006575.1). Lineage (GTDB taxonomy): Bacteria > Pseudomonadota > Gammaproteobacteria > Burkholderiales > Usitatibacteraceae > UKL13-2. The sequence continues at coordinate 267 of JBDTWS010000013.1, read as the reverse complement.
TTCGGTGAAGCGCTCGAATGGCTGCTCAGCCAGGCCAAGGACAGCATGCATATCCAGCGATACAAGGGTTTGGGCGAGATGAATCCCGAGCAGTTGTGGGAAACGACAATGGATCCGAAGGTACGCATCCTGCATCGCGTGCAGATCGAAGATGCCATCGGGGCAGACGAAATATTCACCACACTGATGGGTGACGATGTTGAGCCGCGCCGCGCGTTTATCGAGAAGAACGCGCTCATCGTCAATAACCTGGATGTCTGATCCGGG